>JBPCSR010000054.1:0-4164 GCA_051006935.1 Gaiellales bacterium | reverse complement strand
ACCTGCTGCGCCGCGCCGCGGCGCGCATCGCCGAGGACGGCTGGCGCCTCGTCAACGCCGATTGCATGGTCGTGGCGATGGAGCCGAAGCTCGCGCCGCACGTCGACGCGATGCGCGCGGCCTGCGCCGACGCGCTCGGCGCGACGCCGGACCGCGTCTCGATCCGCGCCACGGGCACGGACGGCCTCGGCTTCACGGGCCGCGGCGAGGGCATCGCGGCGCAGGCCGTGGTGCTCGTCGAGCGCGGCTAGGCCTGGTCGGCGGCGCCGCTCGGGACGGGCGGCAGCGTGAACCCGCCCATCTCCTGGAGGCGGTCGATCCGCACCTGCAGGGGCGGGTGCGTGTCGAACAGTCCCGACAGGCCCGAGCGGAGGCCCTGGTTGTCGCGCAGCGGCGACTCGATCCACAGGTGCGCGGTCGCGCGGTTCACCTTCTGCAGCGGGCGCTGATCGCTGCCGAGCTTCCACAGGGCGCGCGCGAGGCCCTCGGGATCCCCCGTCAGCTCGGCCGCCGTGGCGTCGGCGAGGAACTCCCGGCGCCGCGACAGCGACATCTGCAGGAGCGCCGCGCCGATCGGGGCGAGGATGATCGCCGCGATCGCGACGATCGCGCCGAGCGGGTTCTGGTTGTCGTTGTTGCGGCCGCCGCCGAAGAACATCGACCACATCAGCATGTCGGCGATCATCGTGATCACGCCGACCAGCACCGCGGCGAGGGTCATCAGGCGCACGTCGCGGTTGCGCACGTGCGCCATCTCGTGGGCCATCACGCCCTCGAGCTCGCGCTTGTCGAGGAGCGCGAGGATGCCGGTCGTCGCGGCCACGTAGGCCTTGTCGGGCGTGCGGCCCGCGGCGAAGGCGTTCGGCGCGGGGTCGTCGATGATGTAGATGTCGGGCGTCTTCGCGAGGCCGGCTGCGATCGCGGCGTTCTCGACGCTGTTGAAGAGCTCCGGCGCGTCGGCCTTGTCGATCTTGTGCGCGCCCGCGGCGGCGGCGACGATCGAGCCGGCCGCCACGTAGCCGAATATCGCGTACCCGATCGCGCCCATCAGCATCAGCAGGCCCCAGCCGGAGCCGAAGATCACGCGCACCGCGGCGACGGTCAGCGCCATCATCACGAAGAACAGGACCATCACGACGAGGGTCCGCATGCGCGCGGAGCGGATCTGCTGCTGGAGCGTCACGCGGTCAGCTCCACGTGCACCGGCTCGCGGTCGGCGTCGTCCTCGAGGCGGTAGAACTCCGCGGGCCGATGGCCGAGCGCGCCGGCGATCAGCGAGGTCGGGATCGTCTGCTGCTTCGTGTTGTAGGAGCGGACGGTGGTGTTGTAGTAGCGGCGGGCCGCGGCGATCTTGTCCTCGGTGTCCGACAGCTCGGTCTGCAGCTGCGTGAACGACTCGACGGCGCGCAGCTGCGGATAGGCCTCGGCGATCGCGAAGAGGCGGCCGACGGCCTGCTGCATGGCGCCGTCGGCGGCGGCCTTCTCGTCGAGCGTCTGGGCGCCGAGCGCTCGCACGCGCGCCTCCGTGACCGCCTGGAACGTCTCGGTCTCGTGCTGCGCGTAGCCCTTGACGGCCTCGACGAGGTTGGGGATCAGGTCGGCGCGGCGCTTGAGCTGCACGTCGATCGACGAGAGGCCCTGCGCGACCTCGTTGCGGAGCCGCACGAGGCCGTTGTACGCGAGCACGAACCAGAGCGCGATCACGAGGAGCAGGACGCCGATCAGGATCAGGATGGTGGTCAACGGATGGCCTCTGCGACGGTGTGCGGCGGCGACGGCGCCGCGTGGTCACAGCGTATATCGCGCGTCCGCCCGCCGTCAGCGCGGCAGCGCGAGCCGGCCGCGGCGCTGCTCGGCGAGGCCGTCGGCGATCAGCGACGCCGCGATCTCGGCGTCGCAGTCGGCGAGCGGCACCGAGCCCGCGCGCAGGCGGTCGAGCAGCTGCCCGCGCGCCTGGCGCCGCGAGCCCTCGAAGCGGCTCTGCTTCCGCTGCGGCGCGTAGCGGCGGCCCTCGCTCGGGCAGGCGCCGGCGAGCGGGCATTCCGGGCAGCGCGGGATGCGCGCGAGGCACACGGTCGCGCCGAGGTCGAACAGCGCCTGGGTGAGATCGTGGCCGCGACCGGGCGGCGGCTCGATCGCCGTCGCGTCCAGCGCGCGCTCGAGGATGCGCTGGACGTTCACGTCGAGCGGGACGACGTCGTGGTCGAGCGCGAGCGCGCAGACGGCCGCGGCCGTGTACGGCCCCACGCCGGGCAGGGCGCGCCAGCCGGCCTCGTCCTGCGGGATGCCGTCGGCGGCGAGGCGCCTGGCCGCCTCGTGCAGGTTGACCGCGCGGCGGTTGTAGCCGAGCCCCTGCCAGGCCGCGATCACGTCGGCGCGCGAGGCGGCCGCGAGGTCGGCGGCCGTCGGCCAGCGCTCGAGCCACATCGTCCAGCGCTCCACGACGCGGTCGACCTGCGTCTGCTGGAGCATCACCTCGCTGACGAGGATCGCGTACGGGTCGCGGGTTCGCCGCCACGGCAGGTCGCGCCCGTGCGCCGCGTACCAGGCGAGGACGCGATCGGCGAGCTCGGCGGGCGTCAGCGGCACGGGGGCAGCGTAGTCCGCGCGTCGTGCGGCGCGGCCTGTTGCACCTACATGACTAAGTGGACTAATATGGCGGGCACGATGGACGAAGTCGTGAACGTGCACGAGGCCAAGACCCACCTGTCGCGTCTCCTCGCCCGCGTCGAGGCCGGCGAGGAGATCACGCTCGCGCGCGGCGGGACGCCGATCGCCCGGATCGTGCCGATCCCCGCCAAGCGGGACGTGGCCGGCCCCGGGGCGTGGAAGCACCTCGACATCCCCGACGACGTCCTCGATCTGTCCGACGCGGAGCGCGAGGAGCTGTGGGGCGGGCCGATCTTCCCGAACGACCCCGAGTGGGAGGACTGGGTTCGCGGCCGCGGCCCCGAGCCGCGCTGACGCGATGCGGATCCTGCTCGACACGCACGTGGTGCTCTGGTGGCTGACCGATTCCGCCTCGCTCGCCCCGGCCGCCCGGACGACCATCGACGACGCGGTTGCCGGCGACGGCGTGTTCGTGAGCGCGATGTCGGTGCTCGAGATCGCCGGACTTGCGGGACGGGGGAACCTGCCCCCGGCGGCGGATTTCGTCCGCGACGCCGCGGCCTCGGGCTTTCGCCTGCTGCCGTTCGAGGCGCAGGACGGTCTCGTCGTCGCCGCCCTGCCCCGCGTACACGGCGATCCCGTGGACCGTGCGCTCGCCGCGCAGGCCCATCGGCGCCAGCTCACCCTGATGACCGCCGACGCGCGGCTCGCCGAGTACCCGATCGCCGTCTTCCGCCTCTGATGTCTGCGAGCCTGTTCCGGTGAGCGTCCGCGTCCGCTTCGCGCCCGCCCCCTCGGGCGACCTACACGTCGGCGGCGCCATGGTCGCGGTGGCCAACGACCTCCTGCGCCGGCGCGACGGCGGCGCGTTCGTCCTGCGCATCGACGACACGGACGCCGAGGGGCTGCAGGCCGGTGCCGCCGACGCCATCGCCGATGCGCTCGCATGGCTTGGCATCGCCGTCGACGAGGGGCCGCTGCGCCAGTCGGACCGCGCCGATGCGCACCGCGCGCTGGCCGACGAGCTCCTAGCCGGCGGCGCCGCCATCCGCCTCGACGACGGCGCGGTGGTCCTGCCTGCGGTCGAGCGCGACGTCGCGATCGACGACCTCAGCCGCGGCCGGATCCGGCTGCCGGCGGGGGCGATTGGGCGCACCGTGCTCGTGCGCGCCGACGGGCGCCCGACGTTCCACCTGGCCACGGCCGCCGACGACCGCGACCTCGCGATCACGCACGTGCTGCGCGGCGAGGACCACATCGCCAACACGGCGGTGCAGCTCGTGCTGGCCGAGGCCGCGGGGTTCGCGCCCCCGGCCTTCGCGCACCTGCCGATCGTGGTGGGGGAGGACGGCGCGAAGCTCTCCTCCACGACCGGTGCGGCGGGCGTGGGCGCGCTGCGCGACGCCGGGGTGCCGCCCGAGGCCGTCGTCGACTGGCTCGCGCGCTCGGCGTGCCCGCCGCTCACCGCGCTGCCTGCCTCGGTCGCCGCCGCGCTCGCCGCGGCGTTCGATCCCGCGCGCCTCGGCCACGGCACGACGCGGCTCGACCCGGAGC
>JBPCSR010000053.1:0-3512 GCA_051006935.1 Gaiellales bacterium | reverse complement strand
GGGCGCCGCTGCGGCGCGGGTCGCGGCGATCAGGCGCTTCAGCTCGTCCACCTGCTCGTCGACGCGGCCGGGCATGCCGGGACCGCGGCGGGCGGCGATCGCCTCCTCCGGCGTGGGCGAGGCGAAGCGCTCGCCGGCGGCGATGCGGCCGGCGACCACGCGGTGCGCGTCGCGAAACGGCATGCCGTCGCGCACGAGCGCCTCGGCGACGTCGGTGGCCACGGTCGTGCCGTCGGCCGCCGCGGCGCGCATGCGCTCGGCGTCGACCGTCAGTCCCTCGTAGGCGAGCGTGAGCAGGCGCAGGACGCCGAGGGTCGCGTCGACCTGGGCGAAGACGCCCTCCTTGTCCTCCTGCAGGTCGCGGTTGTACGTGAGCGGCAGGCCCTTCATCGTCGCGAGCAGGCCGGTCAGGCGCCCGATCGCGGTGCCGGCGCGACCGCGCGCGAGCTCGGCGACATCGGGGTTCTTCTTCTGCGGCATCATCGACGAGCCCGTCGCCACGTCGTCGGCGAGCGCCGCCCAGCCGAACTCCTGCGACGTCCAGAAGATCAGCTCCTCGCCCATGCGCGAGCAGTGCACGAGGCAGAGCGCGCAGGCGTAGAGGAGGTCGGCCGCGAAGTCGCGATCCGACACCGCGTCGAGCGAGTTGGCGAAGCTCCCGCGCATCCCGAGCTCGGCGGCCACGCCGGCCGGGTCGAGCGGGAGGCTGGATCCGGCGAGGGCGCCGGCGCCGAGCGGCGAGACGTCGGCGGCGGCCTGGGCGGCCCCGAACCGCGCCACGTCGCGCTGCAGCGCCCAGGCGTGCGCGGCCACGTGGTGCGCCAGCGGCACCGGCTGGGCGCGCTGGAGGTGGGTGAAGGCGGGCAGCACGGCGTCGCCCTGCCGTGCCGCGACGCCGAGCAGCGCGGACTGCAGCTCCGCCGTGGTCTGCGCCAGGCGATGGGCGTGTGCGCGGCACCAGAGGCGGAAGGCGATCGCGACCTGGTCGTTGCGCGAGCGGCCCGCGTGGACGCGGCGACCGGTGTCGCCGAGGCGCGCCACGAGCTGCCGCTAGATCAGCGAGTGCACGTCCTCGTCGGCGGCGCCGTCGTCGATCGCGACGTCGGCCAGCGCCGCCTCGATCTGCGCGGCCTCCTCCGCCGGGATGATGCCCTGCCGGCCGAGCATGCGCACGTGCGCCCGCGAGGCCGCGATGTCGTACGGCAGCAGCCGCCGATCGACGTCGAGCGACTGCGTCAGCGCCAGGACGTCGGCATGCAGCCCGCCCTCGAGCCGGCCGCTCCAGAGCGGCCCGCCTGCCTCCTCGGAAGACATCGGCGGCGCCTAGTCGTCGTGCTTGAGGAAGCTCGGCACGTCGATCGCGTCGTCGTCGACCTCGAGCGAGCGCGGCGCCGGGATGTCGAACTCCCGCGTCGAGAACGCGCTCAGGCCCTCGGCGCGCGGCGACGGCTCGGAGCGCTCGTCCGAGAGCGGCCGGCGCGGCATCGGCGCGGGCTTGCGGTCGAAGCCCGTGGCGACGACGGTCACGCGGATGTGGTCGCCCATCGACTCGTCGATCACGCTGCCGAAGATGATGTTCGCGTTCGGGTCGGCGGCGTTGGCCACGACCTCGGCCGCGTCGTTGACCTCGAACAGGCCGAGATCCGGACCGCCGGTGATGTTGAGCAGGATGCCGGTGGCGCCCTCGACGCTCGACTCGAGCAGCGGCGACGAGATCGCGGCGCGCGCGGCCTCGCCGGCGCGACGATCGCCGGCGGCCTGGCCGATGCCCATCAGGGCCGTGCCGGAGTCGCGCATGATCGTGCGGATGTCGGCGAAGTCGAGGTTGATCAGGCCGGGGATCGTGATCAGGTCGGTGATGCCCTGCACGCCCTGGCGCAGGACGTCGTCGGCCATCTGGAACGCGTCGACGATCGAGGTGCGGCGCTCGACGAGGTTGAGCAGCCGGTCGTTCGGGATCACGACGATCGTGTCGACGTGGTCGGCGAGCTCCTCGACGCCGCGGTCGGCCTGCTCGGAGCGGCGGCGGCCCTCGAAGCCGAACGGACGCGTGACGATGCCGACGGTCAGCGCACCCTGCTCGCGGGCCGCCTCGGCGATCACGGGCGCGGCGCCGGTGCCGGTGCCGCCGCCCTCACCGGCCGTGACGAAGACCATGTCGGCGCCGCGCAGCGCCTCCTTGATCTCCTCCTTGCTCTCGACCGCGGCCTCGCGGCCGACGTCGGGGTTCGCGCCGGCGCCGAGGCCGCGCGTGATCTTGGTGCCGAGCTGGATCTTGATGTCGGCGTCCGTCATCAGGAGCGCCTGGGCGTCCGTGTTCGCGGCGATGAACTCCACGCCGCGCAGCCCTGCGTCGACCATGCGGTTTACGGCGTTCGTGCCGCCACCGCCGACGCCGACCACCTTGATCACCGCCAGATATGCCCCGCCGTCGCGCATCGCCATGATGTCAACCGACCCTTTACGTCTACTTGAGGTGAAGATCTGTTCCCTGAAACACGAAAGGCCCGCCGCCGGAGGCGGGAGCCGCTGCGGATTCTACCGCACGGAACAGCGCGGAACAACCAGTCGACCTCACGGTGTCGGTGATGGTCATGATCGTCTGCCTGATTCCAAGCCTGAGGCTAGCCGAAGACCGTGCGGATGCTCTCGGCCGGCGCGGCCCCGCCGGTCCAGCCGCCCGCGTCGCCCCGGGTGTCGGCGTTGGCGCTCGGCGCCGGGGCCGCCGGCGCATCGGCGGTGAGGGGATCCGGGGTGTCCTCGCGCAGCACGGGGGCCGCCGGGACGCTCACGTCGATGTAGCGCACGCCCTCGTTCGCCCGCCGCAGCACGGAGCGCGCGACGCGCAGCTTCACGGCGACGTCCTCCCCGTCCCCGAAGCGCACGTCGAGCCCGCGCGCCGTGCGCCCGGTCAGTCCGTCGGGTCCGAAGCCGATCGCCTGGAAGCGCAGTCCGTGCCGTGAGGCCGTCGCGAGCCGCAGCTCCTGGCGCACTCCCGGCGCGGCGACGACGCCGCCGATCCCGGGCAGGTCAGCCGGCGCGGCGGCCACGACCGGAAGGCGATCGCTGCCGCGCGAGGCCACGCCGAGCACCCGGCCGGAGGCGGCGAGCACGAACCGCGAGGCGCCCACCGGGGCGACGGCGACGGGGACCTCCGGGGCGATCCGCACGGCAAGCGTGTTCGGGAAGGCGCGATCGACGGCCGCGACGTGCACCTGGGGCAGCGCCGCGAGCGCAGCCGCCACGCCTGCGGGATCCACGTCGAGCAGGCTCTGCCCCCCGGTCTGGCGCGCGACGGACGCGCGCACTGCGGGCGCCACCGCCCCGCCGCCTGTCACCTCGACGCGCTGGATGTCGAAGGCGCCGCTGGCGGCGATCATGCGTAAGGCGAGCACGCCGATCCCCAGGCAGCAGACGCCGGCGAGGAGCACGAGCGGGAGCAGGGCGAGGCGCGAAACCCCGGGCATCCGCCCGCGCACGCCGCCGAGAACCGCCTCCATGCGTTGCTGATA
>JBPCSR010000052.1:0-3698 GCA_051006935.1 Gaiellales bacterium | reverse complement strand
CGGAACTCCGGCCACTCGGTGACGATCACGGCCGCGTCGGCGTCGGCGACCGCCTCGCGCATCGACCCGGCGATCTCGACGGCGGCGGGCAGCAACCCGCGCGCCCGGTCGGCGGCGACGGGGTCGAAGGCGGTCACGATCGCCCCCTCGGCGGCGAGGCGCGCCGCGAGCACGATGCTCGAGGCCTCGCGCATGTCGTCCGTGTGCGGCTTGAAGGCGAGGCCAAGCAGGGCGATGCGACGGTCGCGCAGCGGCCCGAGCTGATCCTGGAGCTTGCCGATCACGCGGCGCTTCTGCAGCTCGTTGACCTCGATCACGCTCGCCAGGAGCTGGAACGAGTACCCCGTGTTGCCGGCCAGCTGCTTGAGCGCGGTGACGTCCTTCGGGAAGCAGCTGCCGCCGTACCCGATGCCCGGCCGCAGGAAGCTCTGCCCGATGCGCTGATCGAGCCCCATCCCCCGCGCCACCTCCTCGACGTCGGCGCCGACCCGCTCGCAGACGTTGGCGATCTCGTTGATGAACGAGATCTTGGTGGCGAGGAACGCGTTCGAGGCGAGCTTGATCATCTCGGCCGACGCGGTATCGGTGGCGACGATCGGCGCGTGCAGATCCTGGTAGAGGCGCGCCACGCGCTCGACGTCGTCGGGGCGATCGCCGCCGACGACGACGCGGTCGGGCTCGCGGAAGTCCGCGACGGCCGACCCCTCGCGCAGGAACTCGGGGTTCGAGACGTAGCCGACGTCCTCGCGGCCGCGCGCGTCGAGCTCGGTGCGCACGCGCACCCCGGTGCCGACGGGCACCGTCGACTTCATCACGAGGATCGCGCCCTCGGCGCTGGCGGGCAGCGCATCGATAACGGCCTCGACGCGCGAGAGATCCGCGTCGCCCGAGGCCGTCGGCGGCGTGTCGACGCAGATGATCGCGATGCGGGCCTCGCGAAACACGTCTTCCATGTCGAGCGTGAAGGTGAGGCGCTCGGCGTTGCGCTGCAGCAGCTCGGGGACGCCCGGCTCGTGGATCGGCACCTCGCCGCGCTGCAGCATCTCGACGCGCTCGGGGACGATGTCCCGGCAGACCACCGGGTGGCCGAGCTCGGCCAGGCAGGCGGCGGTCACGAGCCCGACGTAGCCGACGCCGATGACGCCGACCGGCTCGCGTCCGCTCAACGCGTCACCAGCTTGAAGCTCTTGGCCATGGCGATCATCGCGGAGTTGGGGATGCGACCAGTCAGGGAGTTCTCCAGCCAGTAGCTGACGCCGTCCTGCTTCCACGCCACGCGCTGCAGCGAAGAGCCGTTGAAGTACAGCAGAAGCGTGCGCCCCTTGTAGACGCGTGTCGCGTTCGGGCCGTCGAGGATCGGCGGGGCATCCCACTGGATCGCCTGGACGCCGAACACCTGGTCGTAGGCATCGGCCGAGTAGGTGACGTAGACGCCCTTGTGCCCGCCCGACGTGTAGACGCGGTACGGCGGCTGGCTCGAGAACTGCGGATCACGCGTCTCGGCCCCCGCGTACATCACCGTCGGCATCCACAGCGGGAAGCCCGCCTTGCGCTGCGCCTGGCGCCACATCGCGATGTCGCGCGAGGGATCGCGGTTGATCTGCGCCTCCTCCTTCGGCGGCAGCACGGCCACCTTCGGCGGCGCGAGGTCGCCCGCGTAGGTCTTGCCGATCACGACGACGATCGGATCCTTGATCGGCACGCCGTTCTGCTGGATGTCGGACTTGGCCGACGCGTCGAGCGCGGTGACCTCGGAGTCCGTGCCGAACGCGTCGCCGATCGCCGTCGCCGCGTCCTTGGCGCCCGTCTTCGAGGCGTCGTAGTAGACGGTCGTGTGCAGGTACTCGGTCATCGAGTCGCCGGCGCTGTGCGCGAGCTTCCAGCCGCTCTCGACGAGCTGCCACGAGGCGTCGGCCGCGGCGGCCGGCGTGCCGTTGCCGTTGCGCACCTCCACGCCCATGGTGGCCGCGTTGTACGTGGGCTTGACGACCTTGGCCTTCGGGTCCTTGGCGACGTCGCGGCTGGCGATCAGGTTCGCCGAGGTCGTGTCGGGGTTGAGGAACTTGTCGACGACGGCCTGGATCGCCTGCGGCGTCGCCTCGAGCTTGCCGGGGTAGCGCTGCGAGCTCGAGATGTCGTCGAGGCGCACCTGCTGCACGTTGCCGCGCGGGATGCTGGCGAGCAGGCGGCCGTAGTCCAGCAGCGTCTTGGCGTCGGCGGGGCGCTTGTTCGAACCGAGGATCTTGATGTTGTCGCGGAGGATCGAGATCAGCTCGATCAGGCGCGTGGCGAGGCCCCAGTGGTCGACGCGCTTCTTGAACTCGCGCACGAACGTCTGCTGGCGCGCCATGCGGATCAGGTCGGAGTCCATGTGCCGGAAGCGCGCGAAGGCGAGGGCGTCGTTGCCGCGCACGAGCTGGTAGCCCGGCTGGATGTTGATCGACATGTAGTTGTGCGCGGCCGTGCCGTCGTTCCTGTTGTAGTAGCGCCGGTCGATCGGGAGCCAGACGCCCCCGAACGTGCCGACCATGCGCGTGAAGGCGCGGAAGTCGACGGGGATCAGGTAGTTGATCTGGACGCCGGTCAGGTCCTTCACCGTGGCCAGCGCAAGCGGCTCGCGCCCGATCTCGTACGCCTCGTTGATCGGGCGACGCCCGTAGCCGGGCACGTTGACGACCAGGTCGCGCGGGAACGAGAGCATCGAGAGCGATTTCGTGCGCGGGTCGAGGCGCACCATCATCATCGTGTCGGAGCGGCTGACCGTGTCGCCCGGCCGGTGGTCCTCGCCGATCACGAGCGCGGTGATCGGCTCGTTGGCGGTCGCGACGGCGAGGCCGTTCTGGGCCTCCTCCTGCTTCTTGTCCTTCGTGTGCGTCATCGCCGTGACGGTGTCCTGGACATACCAGTAGCCGTAGCCGACGACGCCGAGGACGCCGATCACGAGCAGCGCGGCGATCCCGCCCACGATCCAGGGCCAGCGCCGGCGGCGCTTGGCCGGCTCGGCGCTGTACAGGTTCATCGGCGGACGGCCACCGCCGCCGCCCCCGTTGCCACCGGCGGCGGGAGCCGGCGCCGGTGCGCTGATCGTCGTGCCGTCGGCGCGGTGCACCTTCATGGCCGGCTTCGCCGGCGCGGCGTCGGTCGCCACGGAGTCGGCGGCCGCGTCGTCGGCTGGGGGCGTAGGCGTATCCACGTCGTGCGGCGCTCGCGGGCAGGCTGGACGACGGCCCCGGGCGACTGCCTGAGTATACCCGCCGGTTTCCCGCAGTCCTGCGGGGTTCGGACCGCGACTGTGATCCCGACGCCTGATCTGCCAGTATCCGCCGGATGGCAGCGCAGGCCCAGATCGCCGTCGTCCGCCACGGACAGACCGAGTGGAGCCTGAACGGCCGCCACACGGGCACGACCGACATCCCGCTCACCGACGTCGGACGCGACGAAGCGCGTGCTGCGGCGCCGCTGGTGGGCGCGCTGGCGGTGGATCACGTGCGCTGCAGCCCGCTGGTGCGGGCACGCGAGACGTGCGAGCTGCTCGACCTCGGCGTCGAGCCGGTGATCGACCCCGACCTCGTCGAGTGGGACTACGGCGCGTACGAGGGCATCACGACGCGCGAGATCCGCGAGTCGGTGCCGGGCTGGACGGTCTGGACGGGCGGCTGCCCCGACGGCGAGACGGCCGCGCAGGTCGCGGCGCGCGT
>JBPCSR010000051.1:0-9384 GCA_051006935.1 Gaiellales bacterium | reverse complement strand
CACGTAGATGGCCTGCACCGAGGTGATCGAGCCCTTCTTCGTGGAGGTGATGCGCTCCTGGAGCTCGCCCATCTCGGTGGCCAGCGTCGGCTGGTAGCCCACGGCGCTCGGCATGCGGCCGAGGAGCGCGGACACCTCGGAGCCGGCCTGCGTGAAGCGGAAGATGTTGTCGACGAAGAGCAGCACGTCCTGGCCGTCGACGTCGCGGAAGTACTCCGCCATCGTCAGGCCGGACAGGGCGACGCGGAGGCGGGCCCCCGGCGGCTCGTTCATCTGGCCGTAGACGAGCGCCGTCTTCGAGATGACGCCCGACTCCTTCATCTCGAGCCAGAGGTCGTTGCCCTCGCGGGTGCGCTCGCCGACGCCGGCGAACACCGAGAGGCCGCCGTGCTGCGTGGCGATGTTGTTGATCAGCTCCTGGATGAGCACCGTCTTGCCGACGCCGGCGCCGCCGAAGAGGCCGATCTTGCCGCCCTTCGTGTACGGAGCCAGGAGGTCGACGACCTTGATGCCCGTCTCGAGCAGCGACGGCTTCGGGTCGAGCTCCTCGAACTTCGGCGGCTCGCGGTGGATCTCCCAGCGCTCGCCCGTGACGGGCTCGCCCTTGTCGATCGCGTCGCCGAGCACGTTGAAGATGCGGCCGAGCGTCTGCGGGCCGACGGGAACGCTGATCGACGTGCCGGTGTCGACGACCTCCGAGCCGCGCGCGAGGCCGTCGGTGGAGTCCATCGCGACCGCGCGGACGCGGTTGTCGCCCAGGTGCTGCTGCACCTCCGCCACGACGTAGCCCTGCTCGGTCTGGATGTGCAGCGCCGCGTAGATCGCGGGCAGCGAGTCCGGGAACACCGCGTCGATCACGACGCCCTTGATCTCCACGATCTTGCCGACGTTGCGCTCGCTCATGTGCGTCTCGTGCCTCTCAGGTCGATGGTCGTAGCGTGTGGCGGCACGGGCGCGACGACGCGCGCGTGCATGTCTGCGGCACCTTAGCGAAAAGCGCTCCGGACGGGAGGGGTAGGCGCGTCACACGACGAGGGCCGCGATCAGCAGCGGCACGCTCAGTGCGAGCGCCCCGAGGCCCGTGCCCTGCGTGATGCTCCCCGTGCGCCGCCGCGCCGCGCCGAGCAGCACGAGACCGGCGATCGCGAGCGCGAGCCCTGCGAGGCCGCAGCCGGCCGACGCGGCCTGGCGCGGCGGACGACCGGCCGCCACGAAGACGAGCGCGGCGAGCAGCGCGCATGCCGTGAGTCCGAGCACCAGGAGCAGGAGGCGCGCGGCGTCGGCGCGCCGGTCGCGGCCGCTCACGGCCGGAGCGGGAAGCGGCAGGCCCACCCGTGCCCGTCGGGCCCGATCTCGAGCGGCGGGTCGACCTCCGCGCACGACGCCTGGGCGACGGGGCAGCGTGGGTGGAAGCGGCAGCCACTGGGCGGCCTGATCGGGCTCGGCACGTCGCCCGGCAGGACGACGCGGGCATTGGAGCGGGCGCGCGCGGGATCGGCGATCGGCCGGGCCGAGAGGAGCGCGTGCGAGTACGGGTGCCGCGGGTGCTCGTAGACCTGATCGCCCTCCCCCTGCTCCACGACGCGCCCGAGGTACATCACCTTGACGCGATCGGCGAGGCGCCGGACGACGTCGAGGTCGTGGGCGATCACGATGTAGGAGAGCCCCAGGTCGCGCTGCAGGTCCTCGAGCAGGTTGACGATCTGCGCCTGCACGGACACGTCGAGCGCGGAGACGGGCTCGTCGCAGACGATCACGCGCGGCTGCACGACGATCGCGCGGGCGATGCCGATGCGCTGCCGCTGGCCGCCGGAGAACTCGTGGGGGAAGCGGTTGTAGTGCTCGGGGTTGAGGCCGACGCGCTCCAACGCCTCCTGCACCCTGCGCTTGCGCTCCGCGGGCGAGCCGATCGAGTGGATGTCGAGCGGCTCCTGCACCGACTGCCCGATGCGCATGCGCGGATCGAGCGAGGCGATTGGATCCTGGAAGATCATCGTCACGTCCCGGCGGAACATCGTCAGCGCGCGGCCGCTGCGCCGGGTGATGTCCTCGCCCATGAACTCGAGGGTGCCGCTGTCGATGTCCTGGAGCCGCACGAGCCCGCGGGCCAGCGTCGTCTTGCCGCAGCCGGACTCGCCGACGATCGCGAGCGTCTCGCCCTGGCGCAGGTCGAGATCGACGCCGTCGACCGCCTGCACGCGCGCGATCTCGCGCTGGAAGACGATCCCGCGCTTGACGGGGAAGCCGATCCTGACGTCGCGCGCGCTGAGGATGACGTCGCTCACGCCGCTCCCGCCCCGCTCGCGCGGGCGCCTTCGCGGGCGCGCGTGGACGCGTCGAGATGACAGGCGACCGCCGTGCCGTCCCCGCCCCCGCGCTCCAGGGACGGCGGGGGATCAGCGCGGCACACGTCCATCGCGAATGCGCAGCGCGGTGCGAAGCGGCAGCCGCGGGGCGGGTGCAGGAGGCTCGGCGGGCTGCCCGGGATCTGGTGCAGGCGCTCGCCGGCGCGGGCGCGACCGGGCAGCGAGGACAGCAGCCCCCACGTGTACGGATGCTGCGGCCTGGCGAACAGCTCGTCCACCGGCGCGCGCTCGACGATGCGGCCGGCGTACATGACGGCGACCTCGTCGCACATCTCGGCGACGACGCCGAGGTCGTGCGTGATCAGGAGGATCGCGGCGTCGACCTCCTTGCGCAGCTCGCGCATCAGCTCGAGGATCTGCGCCTGCGTCGTCACGTCGAGCGCCGTGGTGGGCTCGTCGGCGATCAGCACGCGCGGCCGGTTGAGCCGCGCCATCGCGAGCATCCCGCGCTGGCGCATGCCGACGGAGAGCACGTTCGGATAGGAGCGCATGCGCTCCTCCGGGCTCGGGATGCCGACGGCGGCGAGGCCGGCGACGGCGATTGTCCGCGCCTCGGCGCGCGAGACCGGCTGGTGCAGGCGCACGGCCTCGACGAGCTGCCACCCGACCGTCATGACCGGGTTGAGCGACGTCATCGGATCCTGGAAGATCATCGCCAGCTCGTCGCCGCAGAGCCGCCGCAGCTCGCGCGGCGGCAGGCCGACGAGCTCGCGCTCGCCGAGGCGGATGCTGCCCTCGACCGTCGCGGTCTTCGGCAGGAGTCCCATGATCGAGAGGCTCATCGCCGACTTGCCGCAGCCCGACTCGCCGACGATGCCGAGCACCTGTCCCGCGTCGACCGACAGGCTGACGCCGTCGACGGCGCCGACGGGACCGTCGTCGGTGCGGAAGGTCGTGCGCAGGCTGTCGACGGTGAGCAGCGCCATCCCCTACTCCAGCCGGATCCGCGGGTCGAGGGAGGCGTTGACGACGTCGACGATGATGTTGGCGACGACGATGATGATCGCCGAGAACAGGACGATGCCCGCGGTGGTGGGCACGTCGAGGCGCTTGGCCGCGTCGACCGCGAGCGCGCCGAGACCCTGCAGGCCGAACGTCACCTCGATCAGGATCGCGCCGCCGAGCAGCAGACCGAGGTCGAGACCGAACATCGTGACGATCGGGAGCATGGCGTTGCGGAAGGCGTGGCGGATCACGATGCGCGGCTCGGCGGCGCCCTTGGCGCGCGCGGTGCGCACGTAGTCCTCGCTCAGCTGGTCGAGCATCTGCGACCGGGTGATGCGCGCGTAGATCGCGGCGAACTGCAGCGCGAGCACGAACGCGGGCAGGAGCAGGTGGTAGAGCCAGGGCCACGGATCTGTGAACGAGAACGGCTCGTAGCCCGACAGCGGGAAGAGGCCGTACTTGTACGAGAGGAAGTAGAGGGCCAGCAGGCCGAAGTAGTAGACGGGGAGCGACTGGCCGATCAGCACGAACACGATCGTCACCCGGTCGAACAGCGACCGCGGTCTGATCGCCGAGTAGATGCCGATCGGGATCGCCATCAGGAGCCACATCAGCGCGGCGAGCATCGTCAGCGAGACGGTCACCGGGAAGGCATCCCAGATCAGGCGATCGACGGAGACCTGCTTGGCGAAGGAGCTGCCGAAGCGCCCGAGCAGCCGGTCGCACTCGGCGGCCGTCGAACCGGGGCACACGCGCTCGCGCTCCTCCTGCGTGGGGCCGAGCACGAGCCGCCGCAGCGTGATCCCGTACTGGACGTAGTAGGGCTTGTCGAGCCCGAGCAGAGCGGACACGCGCTGGATCTGCTCGGGCGAGGGGTTCTTGCCCGCGTACAGGCGCGCAGGCGAGATGTTGGAGTGCCAGCGCAGCACGGGTCCGAACAGCACGAACACCGCGAGCGTCACGACGAGCACCACGAAGGCGCCGCCGAGGATGCGTCGGATCAGGAAGCGGACCATGCCGGGGGCGATGGGCACGCCCGCCCGTCGCGCCGGAGCGCGACGGGCGGACAGCACCGCATCGAGGCTACTTGCCGTCCTTCAGGTAGTAGGAGGCGAAGTAGAACTGCTTGCCGGGGCCCCAGATGTAGTTGCCCAGGCGGTTCGAGATGAACGAGATCTTGCGGCGCAGGTCCAGCGTGGCCCACGGCGCGAGATTCGTCGCGGTGTCGGTCGACAGCTGCGCGAACTGCCCGGTGCGGTCGGCACCCGGCGGCAGCTGGTTGATCTCATTGACCTTCGCGTCGAAGGTCTTGTCGCAGAACTGCCCGTAGTTCGAGCCCTGGCCGCAGAGCAGCAGCGGGCCGTAGTACGTGATCGCGTCCGCGTAGTCCTCGCCCCAGCCGGCGACGCCGATGTCGTAGTCGCTCTTGGGGTCGGCCAGGAAGCCGTAGTACACGTCCGCGGACAGCGCCTTCACGGTGACCTTGAAGCCGACGGCCTCGAGGGCGCCCTTGATGGACGCGGACACCTGCGGTGCCGGATTGTCCGAGAAGTTCGCCAGGGTGATGTTGATCGGCGTCGGGACGCCGGAGTCCTTGACGAGCTGCTTGGCCTTCTCGACGTCCATCGTGTAGACGTCGGCCGGCTGATCCGCCAGCAGGTTCTGGGAGAGGATCTGGCTCCACGGCGAGCGGCTGAGCTTGCCGCCGATGACCTTGACGATCGCGTCGCGGTCGAGGGCGTAGTTCACCGCCTGGCGCAGCTTGAGGTTGTCGAACGGCGGCTTGTCCGTCTTGAACACGGCGTAGTCCACCGCGGCGTCCGGCGTCGAGAAGAAGCGATCCTTGAACTGCGGATCGTTCGCCGTCGCCGGCACCTCGGAGCCCGACGGCGCGGAGCCGTCGAACGTCATGTCGAGCGTGTTGTTCTTGAGCTCGGCGAACTGCGTCTCGTCCGGCACCTTGATCTGCAGGTCGATGCCGTCGATGTTGTTCTCGTTCGCCTCCTGCGGCACGCCCGCGGCGACGTTCTTGTCCCACGTGGGCTCGCGCACGATCGTGACCGACTTGTCGAGCTGGTAGTCGGAGATGGTGTACGGGCCGACGTACGGCGGCGGGGTGTCCATCTTCTTGTGCGGCGTCGAGGCCGGCACGATGAAGGCCCAGCCCATCGCCAGGGCGCGCGGGAACGAGCCGTCGGGCTTCGCCAGCGTGAACGACGTCGTCAGGTCGTCGACGACCTTGATCCCGCTGATCCCGATGTTGTTCTTGCCCTTCGACTTCGTCATCGCGTCGGAGTACTCGGACTCGCCGACGATGCCGGAGTAGTAGCCCGAGGCCGGCGGACCGCCGGTCGCGCACTGGATGTTCGGGTCGAGCATGTACTCGAACGACGCCTTGACGTCCTTCGCCGTGACGGGCGAGCCGTCCGGGAAGGTCAGACCCGAGCGCAGCTTGACCGTGTAGGTCATGCCGTCCGACGAGACCGTCGGCATGTCGGCGGCGAGCTCCGGCTGCATCTGGTCGGTCGCGGGCGACTGGACCGTGTTCGGGTAGCCGTAGAGGCCGCGGGCCATGAAGTAGAACACCGACCAGGAGATGCCGTAGTACGAGAGGCCGTTCCAGCAGTCGATGTTGTCGTTCATCGCCATCTTCAGCGTGCCGCCCTTGACCGGATCGGTCGTGGCCGGGAAGCCGCCGTTGAGGTAGTCGCCGCCGGCCGCCGCGGTCGAACCGCCGCCGCCGGAGGACGTCGAGCTCGAGCTGCCGCTCGAGCCGCAGGCGGCGGCGACGGCGGCGATCGCCACCAGCGCTGCTGCCATCAGCAGGTATCGGAATTTCACGGGGTCTCCTCCTTGGTCGTGGTCATGGTCTGAGGTGTCCTTTCGGGGGTGTGGTCGGGAGCGGATGGCGGGGCGCTAGACGATGCCGCCGCCGCGCGGGTCGAGGGCGTCGCGCAGGCCGTCGCCGAGCAGGTTGAAGGCGAGCACGGTCAGGATCAGGAGCGTGCCGGGGAAGACCATCAGGAACGGCGCGTTGATGTAGAGGCCGCCGGGCACGGCGTCGGAGATCATGCGCCCCCACGAGGGGATGTCCAGCGGCAGGCCGAAGCCGAGGTACGAGAGCGCCGCCTCGGCGGCGATCGCGCCGGCGATCGAGAGGCTGGCGTAGACGGTGACCGGGCCGACGAGCTGCGGCAGCAGGTGCCGCACGAGGATGCGGGTGTTCGAGGCGCCGAGCATGCGCGCCGCCGTCACGAACTCGCGGTGGCGCAGCGACATCACCTCGCCGCGGAAGATGCGCCCCGGGTAGAACCACGAGAAGAACGCGATGATCAGGATCACGAACCAGAGCGAAGCGCCGAACGCGACCGAGGCCGCGATCGCGAAGAGCAGGAACGGGAAGGCCGCCACGATGTCCATCACCCGCGCGATCACGGTGTCCGTCCAGCCGCCGACGTAGCCGGCGACGATGCCGAGCAGGAGCGCGACGGCGATCGTGAGGAAGGTGGCGACGACGCCGATGATCAGCGAGGTGCGCGCGCCGTAGGCGAGCTGCACGAGCATGTCGTAGCCGAGGTTGTTGGAGGCGCCGAGCACGAAGCACGCCCGCTCCCCCACGCTGGCGAGCCCGTTCGGACAGCCGTGCAGCGGACCCACGGGCAGCAGCGTGTAGTCGTCGACGCCCGTCGAGTTGTCCCGGTTGACCGGGTGGCCCGTCCACGACTCGAACAGCGGGCCGGCCAGCGCGAACAGGACCAGCAGCACGATGAAGACGAGGCTCGCGATCGCGACGTAGTCGCGACGCAGGCGCGCGAAGGCGAGCTGGCGCGGCGTGCGCGCCACGACCATGCCCTCGGTCTTCATATCCTCGAACTGCTCGACGGTCGACACGCGTCCCCCTCCCTCGGCGGGAAGCCTACACGCGAACCCAGGGTTCCCCCGTGTAAATCGGGACGCCAGGCGGCGCGGGCGCGCGCTACGAGATGGCGTCGGCGCCGGCCACGACCTCCAGCAGCTGCTGGGTGATCTCGGCCTGGCGGGCGCGGTTCATGTCGAGCGTGAGCCGGTCGATCAGCTCCTTGGCGTTGTCCGAGGCGCTGCGCATGGCGGTCATGCGGGCGCCGTGCTCGGAGGCCGTCGACTCGAGCAGCGCGCGGAAGATCTCGATCTCGAGCGCCGTCTGGAGCAGCGGGCCGAGGATCTCCTCCGCCTCCGGCTCGAACAGGAGCTCGCCGAGCAGCGCGCGGTCGCGCGGCGTCATCTCGGTCAGCCGCGCGGGCAGCGGGATCGGCAGCGCCTCGTCGGCGTGCACGGTCTGGACCAGCGGCGAATCGAAGTGGTTGAAGACGAGCACCAGGCGGTCGAAGACCGACTCCGTGTAGTCCTCGATCAGGGTGTGCGCGATCTGCTCGGCGTCCTGGTAGACCGGGCGGTCGGTGAAGCCGCTCCAGACGTGGCGCAGCTCGGCGCCGCGGAAGCGCAGCGACCCCGCGCCCTTGCGGCCGGCCGCGTACCAGACGACCTTGCGTCCGGCCGCACGCTCGGCGCCGGCCTCGTCGACGGCGCGGCGCAGCACGCTCGCGTTGAACGCGCCCGCCAGACCGCGGTCGCCGGACATCAGCAGGATCGCGGTCGTCTCGACGTCACGCCGCTCCAAGAGCGGCTGGTTGCGCAGGGACTGCGTGCGTCCGGCGGTCTCCGTGATCAGCTCGTGCATGCCGTCGGCGAACGGCCGCAGCGACTCGATGCGCACCTGCGCGCGGCGCAGCTTGGCGCCGGCCACGAGCTCCATCGCCTTGGTGATCTTGCTCGTGTTCTTGACGGAGTGGATCCGCCGGCGGATGTCCTGAAGCGACGCCACGGACTACGCGGTGGCTCCGGCGGTGGCGGCCGAGCCCTCGAAGCCGGCGGCGAACTGGGCGACCGCGGTCTTCAGCTTCTCGACCGTGTCGTCCGTCAGGTCGACGGCCTCGCGGATGCCCGCGAGGATCGTCTTCTCGGCGCGCAGCGCCTGGCGGAAGCCGTCGTTGAAGCGCGCGACGTCCTCGACGGCGACGTCATCGACGTAGCCGTTGGTGGTCGCCCAGATGATCGCGACCTGCTCCTCGACCGGCCACGGGTCGTACTGGTTCTGGTTGAGCGTCTGCACGAGGCGCTGACCGCGGTTGATCTGCGCCAGCGTGGCGGCGTCGAGCTCGGAGGCGAACTGCGCGAACGCCTCGAGCGCGCGGAACTGCGCGAGCTCCAGCTTGAGGCGGCCGGCGACCTTCTTCATCGCCTTCGTCTGGGCGTTCGAGCCCACGCGCGACACGGACAGGCCGACGTTGATGGCCGGGCGGACGCCCTGGAAGAACAGGCTCGTCTCGAGGAAGATCTGGCCGTCGGTGATCGAGATGACGTTGGTCGGGATGTACGCCGACACGTCGCCGGCCTGCGTCTCGATCACGGGCAGGGCGGTCAGCGAGCCGCCGCCGAGATCGTCGCTGAGCTTCACGGCGCGCTCGAGCAGGCGGGAGTGCAGGTAGAACACGTCGCCCGGGAACGCCTCGCGGCCCGGCGGACGGCGCACCAGCAGCGACATCTGGCGGTAGGCGTCGGCCTGCTTGGTCAGGTCGTCGTACACGACGAGCGCGTGGCCGCCCTTGTAGAGGAAGTACTCGCCCATCGCGCAGCCGGCGTACGGGGCGATGTACTTGATCGGCGCGGCCTCGGAGGCGTTCGCGGCGACGACGATGGTGTAGTCCATCGCGCCGTGCTCGCGCAACTTCTCCACGACCTGCGCGACCGTCGAGGCCTTCTGGCCGACGGCGACGTAGATGCAGAGGACGCCGGAGTCCTTCTGGTTGATGATCGTGTCGATCGCGACGGCCGTCTTGCCCGTCTGGCGGTCGCCGATGATCAGCTCGCGCTGGCCGCGGCCGATCGGCACGAGCGCGTCGAGCGCCTTCAGGCCGGTCTGCAGCGGCTGCGTGACCGGCTGGCGGTCGACCACGCCGGGGGCCTTGAACTCGAGCGGGCGCGACTCGGTCGTCTCGATCGCCGGGCCGCCGTCGATCGGCTGGCCGAGCGGGTT
>JBPCSR010000050.1:0-3748 GCA_051006935.1 Gaiellales bacterium | reverse complement strand
GCGCGCGGTACCGCTTTGCCCCGCCGGGGCGTACGCTTTCCGCGCATGCCCGTCCTGCTCGCCGCCGCCAACCCGCTGCAGCCGGTCCTCGACGTCTACGACTCGGGCTGGTTCCGCGCCGGCGTGCGCCTGCTCCTCCTGCTGGTCGTCGTGCTCTGGCTGGCGCTGGCGCTGTGGGTGTACAAGGACGCGCGCCGGCGCATGGAGGACCCCATCCTGATCGGCGTCGCCGTCGCCGCGGGCATCCTCTTCCCATTCGTCGGGCCGTTCGTCTACCTGTTCCTGCGGCCGCCCGAGTACCTCGCGGACGTCCGCGAGCGCGAGCTCGAGATCCGGCTGATGGAGCGGCGCTTCGGCGGTGCGGACCACTGCCCGTACTGCGATGGGCCGGTCGAGGCCGACTTCCTCGTCTGCCCCGCGTGCTCGGGGCGGCTCAAGCGCGCCTGCGAGCAGTGCGCCCGCCCGCTCGATCCCAGCTGGCGCGTGTGCCCGTACTGCACCGCGCCACCGCCGACCCGGTCATGATTCCCCGGCGCCGCGCGGTCGCGGCGCCCGTCCCCGACCGATCGCAAGGAACACCATGGAGACCACGCTCGTCCTGCTCAAGCCCGACGCCGTCCGGCGCAACCTGATGGCCGAGATCATCGGGCGCTTCGAGCGCCGCGGCTTCCGCTTCCGCGGGATGCGCCTGCTGCAGCTCGACCGTGCCACCGCGGAGCTCCACTACGCCGAGCACGCCGAGCGCCCGTTCTTCGGCGAGCTGGTCGACTTCATCACGTCCGGCCCGATCGTCGCGCTCGCCCTCGAGGCCGATGGCGCCGTGCAGACCGTGCGCGACATGATGGGCAAGACGAACCCGCTGGATTCGGCGCCCGGCACGATCCGCGGCGATCTCGCGCTCGTGCTCTCCGAGAACGTGATCCACGGCTCGGACGCGCCCGAGTCTGCCGAGCGCGAGCTCGCGATCTACTTCCCCGACGGCCTGCTCTAGGCGTCGTCAGCGCGGCGTGGGCGTCTTGGGCGCCCGCGTGCGCTTGCGCAGATAGCGACGATTCCCGTCGTCCCCGCCGGGCGGCTCCGGCGCGCGCGGCTCGCCGCCGTCGTCGTCCTCGTCCTCGTCGGCCCACCCGCGCGCGAGGTAGAGGAAGGCGGCGCCGGCGATCCCGGCGACGAGGAGGCTCGCGCCGAAGACCGCCTCGTGCGGCACGATCACGATCGCCGCCATCGCGGCGCCGAAGGCGAGGATCGCGATGCCGGCGAGCGTCGACATGACGCGCGGCGACACGTGGCGGGCTGGCGGGCGCGAGCGCGCCGCGACGAGGATGGCCACGACGAGGACGATGATCTCGATCGCGATCACGCCGGAAACGGTATCCGACGCCGGGAGCCGTGATCCCGCCGATGGACCGTGCGGGGTCGACGGCACCGACACGCCACCGAACCGGGAGCAGCCACGGCCTCGTAGACTTGCGGTGTGAGCACCTCGGTCCTGCCGTTCCTCGCCGATCGGCCCCTGCGGCCGGTCGACATCTCGGACATCGAGGCGCGGGCCAAGCTGCTGCCGGGCGTGATCAGCGTGGAGCCCGGCCGTGCGGCGGATCTCGTCGACGTCACGTACGACGCCAACGCGCTCAACCCCGAGCTCCTCCGGCTGCAGCTCGAGAGCCCGTACCTCCGGCTGGCGGGCAAGGACCCGATCGGCACGCGGCTGCGACGCGCTCTGGCACCGCGGCGGATCTCCCACACCGTCTCCCTGCTCGCGCACGCGCCGAACCGCATCGCGATCGGATTCGTCGCCGCCACGCTCGTGCTCCTGCTGGTCGGCGTCGTCGTCGAGCGGTTCTCGTTCTCCGCGGCTCTGCCGATCTGGGCGCTCGCCTTCTTCACCGGCGGCTGGTTCGCCCTGCGCGCGACGATCGGGTCGCTGCGGACGCGGTCGCTCGACGTGGACCTCCTGATGCTGATCGCCGCGGCGGGCGCGTACTCCGTCGAGGCGTTCTGGGAGGGCGCGGTCCTGCTGTTCCTGTTCTCGCTCGGCAACGTCCTCGAGGAGTTCGCGCTCGGGCGCACCGAGGCGTCGATCCGCGCGCTGATGGATCTCCGTCCCGAGACCGTGGTGGTGAAGGGCGCGGACGGCGCGGAGCGCACCATGCCGATCGACGAGGTGGCGCCGGGCATGATCGCGGTGGTCCGTCCGGGCGATCGCATCCCGGTGGACGGCACCGTCGCCGACGGCCACTCGGCGGTCGATCAGTCCGCCATCACGGGCGAGTCGATGCCCGTGCCGCGGGATGCGGGCGATGCGGTGATGGCCGGCTCGGTCAACCTCGACGGCTACCTCGAGATCCACGTCGAGCGGCGTGCCGACGAGACGGTGCTCGCCAAGGTGATCGACCTCGTGCGCGACGCCCGCGAGCAGCGCGCGCCGGCCCAGCGCATGCTCGACCGCTACCAGCCGATCTACGTGGTCGGCGTGCTCGGCATCTCCGGCGGGGCGCTGGCGCTCCTGCTCCTGCTCGGGCACTCGTTCTCCTCGGCCTTCCTGCAGGCGATGACGCTGCTCGTCGTCGCGTCGCCCTGTGCGCTCGTCATCTCGGTGCCGGCGACCATGCTCTCGGCGATCGCTGCGGGCGCGCGCCGCGGCATCCTCGTCAAGGGCTCCGGTCCGATGGAGGCGATCGCCGAACTGCGCACGATCGCCTTCGACAAGACGGGAACGCTCACGAAGGGGCGCCCGTCCGTGATCGAGATCGAGGCGGTGGACGGCGCGGATCGGGACGAGGTGCTGCGGCTGGCGGCCGCCGTCGAGAACCGCAGCGAGCACCACCTCGCCGTGGCGATCGTCGCCGCGGCGCTGGAGCGCGGCATCGACATCCCCGACTGCGACGGCTTCGCCGCGAGCGTCGGGCGCGGGGTGGAGGCGGTCGTGGACGGTCGGGCGGTGCTGGCGGGCAACATCGACTTCCTCAGGGAGCACGGCATCACGACCGACGGGCCGTTCGCCGACTTCCGCGAGCGCATCGCGACGGCCACGATCGTGGGCGTGGTGCGCGAGGGGAGGCTGATCGGCATGATCGCCGTGGCCGACGAGCTCCGGCCGGAGGCGGGCGAGGCGATCCGGCGCCTGCGCGAGCTCGGGATCGGGACCGCGATGCTGTCGGGCGATCGCCAGGCCGTGGCGGACGGCGTCGCCGGGAAGATCGGGATCGACGAGCCGCTCGGCGACCTCCTGCCCGACGCGAAGGTCGAGCGCATCCGCGTGCTCGCCGGCGCCGGGCGCATCGGTATGGTCGGCGACGGGGTCACCGTCGCGCCGGCGCTGGCCGTCGCCGACGTGGGCATCGCGATGGGTGGCCGCGGCACCGACCAGGCCCTCGAGACGGCCGACGTCGTGCTGATGGCGGACCGGCTGCTCGATGTGCCCTACGCGATCGAGCTGGCGCGCCAGATGCGCCGCGTGGTGCGGCAGAACCTCGTCTTCGCCGGCGGGGTGATCATCACGCTCGCCGTGCTCACGCTGTTCAACAAGGTCCCGCTGCCGCTCGGCGTCGTCGGACACGAGGGCTCCACGATCATCGTCACGATGAACGGCCTGCGGCTGCTGCGGCGGTGACCGCCTCGTTCCCCGAGCTCGACGGCACCGCGCTCGACGGAACGCGCCTGCAGCTGCCGGCGGAGCTCCCGGCGCGACGCACGCTCGTGCTCCTGGCGTTCCGCCAGCGCCAGCAGGCGCAGGTGGACCGTTGGA
>JBPCSR010000049.1:0-23877 GCA_051006935.1 Gaiellales bacterium | reverse complement strand
CCACGTGGATCGCGGGCGGCGAGCCGCTGATCAACTCGTTCCACCACCAGGCCGTCGCCGAGACCGGCAAGCGCCTGCGCCCCGTCGCACGCGCGGAGGACGGCGTGATCGAGGCCATCGAGAGCGCGCCCGACGCCCCCTTCGCCGTCGGCCTCCAGTGGCACAACGAGTTCATGTGGCGGCGCGACGCCCGATGGCTCGGGCCGTTCCGGGATCTGGTGGCGGCCGCGCGCGAACGCGCGAGCCGACGCGGCTAGCCCCGCTCGACCTTCGAGCCGCCGACGATGTCCTCGGAGCCGTCGGCCCAGCGCACCAGCGCCTTGTGGCCGCCGTCGTAGTCGGGGCCCCAGACGAGCAGGGTGGCCGGGTCGCCCCAGGCGGTGACCGGCTCGTCGAGCGCGGGCACCTCGCCGCGGAAGTAGCGGACGAAGGGGTTCGAGGCGCGCTCCGCGCCGATCGTCGTCGGGCTGACGTGGCCCGGGTGGACGACCGTGTCGTCGGGCAGCGCGAGCAGGCGATCGAGCGACGCCTTGAGGTCGGCGAGACCGGTGTGGCCCGGGGCGCGCGTGCCGCCAACGGTGCCGTCGAACAGGACGTCGCCGGTGAAGACGTCGGTGCCCTCGATCAGGAAGGCGAGGTGGCCGCCCGCGTGGCCCGGGGTCGGAATCGCCTGGACCTGCAGCCCGGCCAGCTCGAAGGCGCCGTCCTCGGCGAGCGTATGCGCGATCGGACCCGTGTAGTGGCCGTCCTCGCGGATCAGCTCGATCGCGCGGGCGCTCGCGCCGGCGTCGACGCCGTAGCGCTCCAGCACCTCGTCGAGGCCGAACAGGTGGTCGATGTGGTGGTGCGTGAGCAGCACGCCCTCGACCGAGAGCTGGTGCTCCTCGACGAAGCGGTGCAGATCGTCGTGCGCGCCGTTGCAGTCGATCCAGATCGCGGGCCCGCCCGCCTCCTTGGCGACGACGTACGCGTCGGCCATCCATTGGGGGTCCTGGGTGTGGTGGATCAGCATCGGGGCTCCTACTGCTCGTAGCGGTTGGTGATGGGCATGCGGCGGTCGCGGCCGAACGCGATCGGGTGGACCTTGAGGCCGGGCGCGCCCTGGCGGCGCTTGTACTCGGCGCGGTCGACGAGGCGCTGCACGGCGCGCGCGACCTCGAGGTCGGCGAGGCCGGCGGCGGCGATCTCCTGCGGGCTCATGCGGTCCTCGATGTACGCGTGCAGGACCGGGTCGAGCTCCTCGTACGGCAGGAGCGACTGGTCGTCGCGCTGGCCCTCGCGCAGCTCCGCGCTCGGCGGCCGCTCGATCGTCGAGACCGGGATCACCTCGCGCCCCGCCTGCTCGTTGACGTAGCGCGCGAGCGCGAAGACGTCGAGCTTCGGCACGTCCTTGATCGGCGCGTAGCCGCCGACGGAATCGCCGTACAGCGTCGAGTAGCCCGTCGCCACCTCGCTCTTGTTGCCCGTCGTCAGCACCAGCCAGCCGTGCTGGTTCGACAGGCTCATCAGGATCACGCCGCGGACGCGCGCCTGCAGGTTCTCGGCGGCCAGGCCGTCGACCTCCGGCAGCATGTCGTGGAAGGCCAGGCGCAGCTGCTCGATCGGCACCTCGCGGAAGTCGATCCCGAGGTTCTCGCCGACCACGCGCGCATCGCTCTTCGTCTCGGCCAGGTTGAAGCGCGTCGGCATCGACACCGCGTGCACCAGCTCCGCGCCGAGCGCGTCGGAGGCGAGCGCCGCCACCACCGCCGAGTCGATGCCGCCGCTCAACCCGAGCAGCACGCCGGGGAAGCCGTTCTTGCCGACGTAGTCGGCGAGGCCCAGGCGCAGCGCGCCCCACAGCTCCTCCTGCCGCGACTGCGGCACCGGTGCGACCGCACCCTCGCCCGTCGCGGTGTCGGCGACGACCAGGTCCTCCGCGCAGTACGCGCCGCGCGCGACCAGCGCGCCCGCAGGATCGTGGACGAGGCTGCGGCCGTCGAAGGCCAGCTCGTCCTGCCCGCCGACGAGGTTCGCGTACGCCACCCACACGCCGTGGCGCCGCGCGAACGACGCGACCAGCTCGTCGCGCACTTCGCCCTTGCCCACGTGATACGGCGACGCCGACAGGTTCACCACCACCGTCGCGCCCTCCGCGACCGCCATCGCCGCCGGGCCGTCAGCCACCCAGATGTCCTCGCAGATCGTCACGCCCACGCGCTCGCCCGCGATCTCCAGCACGACCGGCCCCTGCCCCGGCACGAACGTCCGCTGCTCGTCGAAGACGCTGTAGATCGGCAGCGCCAGCTTGTCGTAGCGCGCCTCCACCTGACCGTCACGCAGCAGGAACGCGCTGTTGCGTACGCCGTCGGCGCCCGCATGCGGACAGCCGACCAGCAACGGCACCGGCAGCCCGGCCGCGAGCTCGACCAGCGCCTCCTCGCACGCCCGCACGAAGCTCGGCCGCAGCACCAGGTCCTCCGGCGGATACCCGCACACCGCCAGCTCCGGCGCCACCACCAGCTCCGCCCCCGCCTCGGCCGCACGCTCCACCGCCGTGCGGATCCGCGCGAGGTTGCCGGCCAGATCGCCGACCGTCACATCGAGCTGGGCGAGCGCGAGGCGCATGCGCGCAGTCTATTGCGCTTCGGCCGACCGCCCCGCCGCCTGCGCGAGCGCCGCCGAGACGCCCGCGTCGAGCGCGATCGCGCCGTGCACGCACGCCGCCTCGGGCGTCTTGGCGCGATCGGCGTCGATGCAGTGCAGCACCGCGACCACGCGGTCGCGCGGGGTGCCGAGCCGGACGGCCGCCTGCTCGATGCGGCGTGCGGACAGCCGCGGGATGCCGAGCAGACGCCCCTCCTCCGACTGCACGAGCACCGGGCCGGGGACGAACGCGTCGGCGGCGCCGACCGCGAAGAGCAGGCTCGCCGCGCCCACGACCGACTCGTCGAGGCGCGGATGCAGGAGCCACAGCTCGCGGCACGCGGTGGCGACGGCGACCGTGTGCTGGAGCGCGCCGCCCGCGTAGGCGTGGTGCTGCTCGACGCTCATCGGCGCGGCGCGGAAGCGGCCGCGGAACTCGCCCTCGTTCAGCACCGCGCGCGCGAGGACGCGCAGCGCCTCGTCGGGGATCTCCTCGGCGAGGAACTCGAGGAAGCCCTCGAGGTCGTCGACGTCGCGGCGCGCGCCGGGCGTGAACTCGAGCGCGTCCGCGTCGACCTCGGCCTGCTCGACGGAGCGCACGATGATCTGCGGGCGGCCGCGGTACTCCTCCACGCTGCCGAGCACGCGGATCACGTCGCCGACCTGGAAGCGGCCGTCGAGGATCGGCGCGTCGTCGAAGATCGTCGCGCGGACGCGGCCCGTCTTGTCGGCCAGCTCGAGCGCGAGGTACGGCGAGCCGGTGCGCGTGCGGCGCCGGTCCTTGCGGATCACCGCGAATGTCGAGTCGACGAGCTGCCCCTCGACGAGCTCGCGGACGGTGGTGCGGGCCTCTGCGCTCACTGGGGTGAGTCTAGTGCCCGACGTCCGCGGGCCCGAGCGGATCCGCACGCGCCGACCGCCGATACCATGCCCCGGCCGTGACCACGCAGCCCGAGCATCTCGACGTGCGCCCGTTCCGCGGGCTGCGCTACGACCCGAAGCGCCACCCCGCCTACAGCGTGGTCGCACCGCCGTACGACGTCATCCAGCTCGCCGACCGCATGCGGCTCGTCGCGCGCTCCAACCGCAACGTCGTGCGCCTGATCCTCCCCGACGTGGGCCGCGCCGAGAACGCGCGCCGCCTGCTCGACGAGTGGCGCGAGGACGGCACCCTCCAGGAGGAGGACGTGCCGTGCCTGTACCGCACCGAGGAGACGTTCACCGGGCCGGACGGCGTGACCCGCGTGCGCACCGGCATGATCGCCCTCGTCGGCCTGCCGCGCGGCGAGGGCACGATCCTCCCGCACGAGCGCACGATGCCGAGCATCGTCGAGGATCGCCTGCGCCTGCTCCGGACCACGCACGCGCAGCCGTCGCCGATCCTCGTCACGTACGACGACCCCTACGGCGACATCGACTCCGCGCTGCTGCTCGGCTCCGAGCCGCTGCCCGTCGTCGATCTGACCGACGACCACGGCACGCACCTGCGCATGTGGCGCGTCACCGACGAGGCGCTGCAGGAGCGCATCCACGACATCCTCGCCGAGCGCCGCCTCCTGATCGCCGACGGCCACCACCGCTACGCGACCGCGCTCGCCTACCGCGACGCGTTCCCGCAGGACGCCTCGGCGAACGCGATGATGATGTTCCTCACCAACGGCGCGTCGCCGGGCCTGGTGATCTTCCCGATCCACCGCATCGTCAGCAGCATCGCCGCCGGCGTGCAGGAGCGCCTGCCTGAGCTGCTCGCGCAGGCGGGCTTCACCGTCGAGGAGGCCGGTGACGGCGTCGTCCAGCTCGAGACCGCGATGGCGAAGATCCCGCACGACCACGGCGTCTTCGGCCTCGTGCGCCGCGACCTGCCGCCGCTCCTCGTGAGCGCGCCCGGCCGTGCGCCCGCCGACGGCTCGCCGCTCAGCCGCGTCGATGCCGTGATGCTCCAGGAGCGCGTGCTCGGCCCGCTGCTCGACCTCCCCGCCGAGGTCGTGGCCAAGACGCACCGCATCCGCTACACCGCGCATTCCGACGACGCGGCCGCGAAGGTCGAGGAGTCCGGCGACGTCGCGTTCATCCTGCGCGCGCCGACCGTCCGCGAGGTCGAGGCCGTCGCCCTGGCCGGCGAGGTGATGCCCCAGAAGAGCACGTACTTCTACCCGAAGACGCTCGACGGCCTCGTGATCCGCACGCTCGATGGGCCGCAGGCCTGAGTGCGGCTAGCCTTGGGCTGATGGCGCTGACCGAGGACCAGATCCGCGAGGCACTCGCCCGGGTGATCGACCCGGAGCTCAAGCAGGACCTGATCGCGCTCGACATGATCCGCGGCGTCACGATCGACGGCGGCGACGTGACGGTCGAGGTGACGCTCACGATCCCCGGCTGCCCGCTGAAGGCGACGATCAACGACGACGTCGCGCGCGAGGTCGGCAGCGTGCCGGGCGTCGAGCGCGTCGCCGTCGAGTTCGGCAGCATGAGCGAGGAGCAGCGCGCCGCGCTCGCCACGAAGCTGCGCGGCGGGCGCCCGCCCCGGCCGGCCGGCGAGCTGAGCGTCTCGCCGACCACGCGCGTGATCGCGGTGGCCTCGGGCAAGGGCGGCGTCGGCAAGTCGTCGCTCACCGTCAACCTCGCGATCGCCTTCCAGCAGCTGGGCCTCGAGGTCGGCGTGATCGACGCCGACATCTACGGCTTCTCGATCCCCGGCATGCTCGGCATCCACCAGCGCCCGGTGACCGTCGACAAGATGATCGTGCCGCCCGTCGCGCACGGGCTCAGGACGATCTCGATCGGGTACTTCATGGAGGAGGGCGGCGCCGTGCTCTGGCGCGGGCCGATGCTGCACAAGGCGATGCAGCAGTTCCTCTCCGACGTCCACTGGGGCGAACTCGACGTGCTGCTGATCGACATGCCGCCCGGCACCGGCGACGTCGCGATCTCGCTCGGCGGCCTCGTGCCGAACGCCGAGGCGATCGTCGTGACGACGCCGCAGGCCGCCGCGCAGCGCGTGGCCGAGCGCGCCGCCGCCGTGTCGGAGCGCGTCAACATGCGCGTGGTCGGTGTCGTCGAGAACATGTCGTACCGCGTGTGCCCGTGCTGCGGCGAGCGCGATGACCTCTTCGGCAGCGGCGGCGGCGCATCGCTCGCCGGCCACCTCGAGGTGCCGCTGCTCGCCGAGATCCCGCTCGAGCCGGCGCTGCGCGAGGGCGGGGACGTCGGCGTGCCGTTCACGATCTCCCAGCCCGACGCTCCGGCCGCCGCCGCGATCCGCGCCCTCGCCGAGCGCCTGCACGACATGCGCACGCAGGACCCGATCGCGCGCATCAAGAAGCCGCTGAAGGTCCTCTAGCCGAGCAGGTGCTCGAGCACGACCGGGTCGATCCGGTCGCCGCCGTCCCAGCGACCCGTCAGGTTCTCGTCGAACGCCCACGAGCGGAGCGCGGCCTCGAGCGCGCCATCCCAGCCTCCCTCGGCGGCGATCTCCATTCCACGCGTGCGCAGTGCACCGCGGATACCGGCGGCGGCGGCGACGTCGATCGCCACCCAGTGCTCCGTGGGCGTGGTCCCGTACACGAGCTCGTACACGCCGTACAGCCGTGCGAGCTCGTCGGGCGGCGCAGGATGATCGTCGACGCGGAGGTCGACGGGATCGCCGCCGGCTGCATGCCGCACCAGCACCGCTGCCGACTGCCGGCCCCGGCGATCGCCGCCGACGCCATCACCCGCTCGCAGCACCCGGAGGAGACGCTGTGCGAGCGGCGCCCCCTGCGAGGCGATCCACGCCTGCTCCATGGCATCGAGGACGAGGGCGCCGACGAGGATGTTGCCCTGGATGACGGCGCCGTCGAGCACGCGCCCGCCGGCCCAGTCGAAGCACGCACGGCCGGTGAAGACGGCTCCCTCTCCCGCTCCGTCGATCATGCCGAGCTGCCGATCCTCCCGCCCCGCATCTGCTGCGGTGGCGGTGGCGATGGCGGCCTCGGGCGTTTCGCCCGCACGAACCAGGCCCAGCAGCTCCGGCCCGTAGTCGATGCGCGCCATCGCCTGCGTGCAGACCGCGCCGATGCCGACCTCCGCCCACAGCACGCCCGCGCCGACAGCGAGGAACCGCGTCGTCGCGGCGGCACCGATGTCGCCGGTCTCGCGATCGACGGCGGCGATCGAGAACGTCATGCGCCCGACCGCTGCGCGAGCAGGTGCTCGAGCACGACCGGGTCGATCCGGTCGCCGCCCCACCAGCGCATCTCGAGGTTCTCGTTGCCGACCCAGTCCTTGAGCGCATCGTCGAGGGCGGCATCCCACGAGCCGGCCGCGGCGACGTCGGACCCCTGCGCGCGCAGTGCGCCGCGGATGCGCTCGGCGAGCGCCGCGTCGACCGTCGTCCACTGCTCCGCCGGCGTCGAGCCGAACAGGCGCTCCTGGATGGCGTACAGCCGCAGCAGCTCGGCGCACGGGTCCTCGTGGTCCTCGACGCGCAGGTCGACGAGCTGGTCGGTGACGCCGCCGTAGCCGGCGCCGGCCCGCTTCACGAGGATCGCGGCCGACTGCCGGCCGCGGCGGTCGCCGCCCGCGCGGTCGCCCTCGAGCAGCACGCGCAGCAGCCGGTCGGGGAACTCGGCCCCCTCGTGCTCGCGCCACGCCAGCGCCATCGCCTCGACGACCTCGGGCCCGGTCAGGATGTTGCCCTGGATCGCCGCGCCGTCGACCACGATGCCGCCCGCCCAGTCGGGGCACTCGTCGCCCGAGTACGTCACCGCGCGGCCCGTCGCATCGACGAGGCCGAGCTGGCGCATCGCGCGTCCGTCGTCCGCCGCGGTGAGCGCGTCGACCGCCGCCTGCGCCGGCGCGCCGCCCCGCAGGAGCTCGAGCCCGTCGCGGCCGTACGCGAGATTCGCGTGCGCCTGCGTCGCGATCGCGCCCACGCCCGCCTCGACCCACGGCACGACGGCGCCGACCGCGAGGAACTTCGAGGCGACGGCGGCGCCGAGGTCGCCGGTCTCGCGGTCCCAGGCGGCGACGGAGAACGTCATCGGGCTAGAGCGACTCGCCGGGCGCGAGCTCGTGCACGGTCACCTCGCCGAGTCCGAGCGTGGCGAGCTCGTCCCGCAGCTGCGCCGGAGTGCCGGTGAGCGCGTCGAACGTGCCCCAGTGCGAGCCGAGCACGTGCTGCACGCCGAGCAGGCGCACCGCGTGGGCGGCCTGGAACGGGCCCATCGTGTAGAGGTCGCCGATCGGCAGGATCGCGAGGACCGGCTGGTACAGCTCGCCGATCAACGCCATGTCGCCGAACACGCCGGTGTCGCCGGCGATGTAGATGCGCTGGCCGCTCTCGATCTCGAGGACGTAGCCCGCCGGATCGCCGCACGCGGTGCCGTCGGGCAGGCTGTTCGAGTGGAAGGCCTGCGTCATCGTGACCTTGAGGCCGTGCGTCGCGACCGTCCCGCCGGTGTTCATGCCGATCGGGTTCGGCGCGCCCTGCTCGCCGAGCCAATTCGCGATCTCGAACTGCGCGATCGTCGTCGCGTTGCCGCGCTTGGAGACGTCGGCCGCGTCGGCGATGTGGTCGCCGTGGCCGTGCGTGACGAGGACGACGTCGGCGGAGGACGCGTGCGCCGACTCGGGGCACTTCGGATTCGTCGAGAGCCACGGGTCGACCATCACGTCGACGCCCCCGGGGGTCGTGATGTGCCAGGTCGCGTGGCCCAGCCAGGTGATCGTGGTGTTCTCGGGCATCGGATCCTCCTCAGCGGGCGGTACGACGGAATGCTAGGCGGGGTTGCCGTTCGGCGAGCCTCAGCGCGTGCAGATTTCGTGCAGTTTTGGACCCGGGTCCAGAAATGCACGAAACGTGCAGGCAGTTAGCGCGGCATCGCGAGGAACGCCGAGGCCTGCGCCGACCAGTCGAGCAGCATGCCCGGCAGGATGCCGCCGAGCAGGACGACGGCGAGGCACAGCAGGATCACCAGCGTCGTGGCGCCGAGACCCGGCGAGGCGGGCAGGCCGACGTCGCTCTTCCGCGAGCGGTCGTACATCGCGAGGATCACGCGCAGGTAGTAGCCGAGCGCGATCACGGAGCCGATCGCGCCGATCACCGCGAGGTAGGCGTAGCCGTGCGAGACCGCGGCGCCCGACACGACGAACTTGCCGATGAAGCCGGCGGTCGGCGGGAAGCCCGCGAAGGCGAGCAGGAAGACGACCATCGCCATCGCCGCGAACGGGCGGCTGTAGCCCCACGCGCGCATGCCGTCGAGGGTGGCGTAGCCCTTGTCGCGGGCCTGGTCGCGCTCGAACACCGAGATCACCGCGAAGGCGCCGAAGGCGACGAAGGCGTAGGCGATCAGGTAGAAGACCAGGCCGCGCAGGCCCTGCGAGCCGTTGACGATCACGCCGATCAGGGCGTAGCCCGCGGCCGCGACGCTCGACCAGGCGATCATCCGCTTGACGTTCGTCTGCACGAGCGCGGCGATGTTGCCGCCGATCATCGTCGCGATCGCCGCGATGATCAGGATCGGCGACCAGACGAAGTGCTCCGTCGGCAACGCGTCGAGGACGATGCGCGAGAGCGCCACGAACGCGACGAGCTTCGTCGCCGCGGACATGAACGCCGTCACCTGCGTGGGCGCGCCCTCGTAGACGTCGGGCACCCACATGTGGAACGGCATCGCACCGACCTTGAAGAGCAGCCCGGCGAGGACGAGCGCGGTGCCGAGGATCACCACCGTGTCGTGCGCGTCGCCCTTGGCGAGGCCCGCGGCGACGCCGCGGTACATGAACGAGCCGGTCGACCCGTAGAGGAACGCCGCGCCGTAGACGAGGACGATCGAGCCGATCGTGCCGAGCACGAGGTACTTGAAGCCCGCCTCGAGCGACGCGCGGCTCTTGCCGTCGAACGCGCAGAGCACGTAGAGCGAGAGCGAGAACAGCTCGAGGCCGACGAACAGCGTGACGAACGACGTCGAGCCCGCGACGATGCCCATGCCGGCGCAGACGAGCAGGAGGAGCGCCGTGAACTCGGAGCCGTGCTCGCGGAAGCGCGGCCAGCCGACCGACAGCAGGATCGCGAACGCGGCGAGCACCATCACGGTGATCCGCACGAGCTCGGTGAGGTCGTCGACGCGGAACGCGTCGGCCATCGTGACCACCGGGCGATCGCCCCACGCGGCGACCGAGAAGGCGCCGGCGACGATCAGCGTCGCGCCGCCGAGGATGATGCTGAGGCCGCGCTCGTACCCGCGCGCGAACGCGGCCACGATCAGGAGCAGGAAGGCGCCGGCGATCAGCGCCGTCTCCGGGGCGATCGCGAACCAGTCGACGGACGGGGTGTCGATCACCGGCCCGCCTCCTTCGCGGCCATCCCGATCATCGCGCCCGCGGCCGCGTCGACGCGGTCCGTGAACTGCGCCGGCGCGATGCTGAGCCCAAGCAGGCAGAGCACCAGCGGCAGGATGCAGAGCAGGGCGCCACGGCGGAGGTCGGGCGGGTTGAGCGTGCCGACGAGGTCGCCCTCGCGCTCGTGCAGGACCGCCGAGACCCAGCGGAGCATGTACATCGCGGCGAGCACGATGCCGACGGCGGTGATCGCGCCGAGCCACCAGTGGTTCTCGAAGGCGCCGAGCAGGATCAGGAACTCGGACGCGAACACGCTCGACCCGGGGACGGCGAGCGCGGCCATGCCGAGGATCAGCGAGGTCGTGGCGAGCACCGGGCGGTTGCGGGCGAGGCCGCCGAGCCGCGCGAACGAGCCCGACCCCGCCTGCGTCTCGAGCCAGCCGGCGAGGAGGAAGAGCGCCGCCGAGACGAGCGCGTGGTTGACCATCTGGAACGTCGCGCCGGTCGCGCCGCGGTCGTTGAGCAGGAACACGCCGAGCACGACGAACGACATCTGCGCGATCGACGAGTAGGCGACGACGCCGCGCCCGTCCGGCTGGCGGAAGGCGAGGAATGCGGCGTAGAGGAACCCGATCGCGCCGAGCGCGATGAACACCCACGCGAAGTGCGCGGCCTGCGCCGGGAAGAGCGGCACGAGGATGGCGAGGAAGGCGTAGCCGCCCGCCTTCGAGGCGAGCCCCGACAGGACCGCGGCGACCTCGGGCTGCGATTCGCGGTACGACGGCAGCACCCACCCGTGCAGCGGGAAGAGCGGCGCCTTGATCGCGAGCGCGAGCGCGAACGCGGCGAAGGCCCAGTCGCCGCCGCGGCCGATCGCGTGGGCCATCGAGAAGTCGGGTCCGCCCGGCGCGGTGAAGCCGAGGTAGGCGATCGCCAGCAGCATCAGCAGGGTGCCGAGCGCGGTGAAGGCGATCATCTGGATCGTGGCGTTGCGGCGACCGGCACCGCCCCACGCCGCGAGCAGGACGAGCAGCGGGATCAGCATGCCCTCGAAGCCGACGTAGAAGACGACGAGGTCGCGCGCGGAGAAGAGCATCATCAGGAACGCCTCGGTCAGGAGGATCAGCGCGAACGACGCGTGCGAGCGCTCACGGCGCGCCCACATGCCGTAGCCGATCACGCAGCACGTGATCAGCGCGGTGATCGCGATCATCGCCAGCGAGACGCCGTTGACGGACACGTGCCAGCGCACGCCGAGCGGCTCGATCCACGCCACGTCGTCGCCGAACTGCGGCCCGCCGAGCGGCTCGAAGCGGTAGATGAAGCCGATCACGGCGCCCGCCGCGGCGAGCGACACGAGCAGCGACAGGTAGCCCGCGATGCGCTGCCCGAACGGCAGCAGCAGGATCGCGACGGCTGCGATCGCCGGCACGGCGATCAGCCAGGAGACGCTGATCATCCGCGCACCAGCAGGTAGAGGATCATCGCCGCGATGCCGAGCGCGAGCACGAGCGCGTACATGCGCACGATGCCGTTCTCGAGGATCGCGAAGGAGCGGCCGAAGAACGCCGACAGCTGGCCGACGCCGTCGAGCGGCGCCCAGCGGAACGCGGTGCGGTCGACGTCGCGGTTGAGGAACGCGGACGCCCACTGCGACGGGCGCTCGAACGTCCAGTCGTAGAGGTCGTCCCAGTAGCAGCGGCGCTCGAGCGCGTGCTGGATGAGGCGGCCGCGGCCGAGGCGGATGCGCTCCGCCGCGTCGCTCTCCCGCGCGTACAGGTGGTACGCGATGGCGATGCCGACGAGGCCGATCGCGGTGCCGATCAGGGTCGTCAGCCAGTCCTGCCCGGCCGTCGCCTCGACCATGCCGTCGGGCGCGATCGGCTCGAGCCACGAGCTCATCACGTGCGTGACCCCCGGGATCTGCAGGAGCCCGGCGAAGGCGGCGCCGATCGTGAGGATGTAGACCGGCCAGAGCATCGAGCTCGGCCCCTCGCCGTGGTGCTCGACCGCATGCGGCGCGACCTTCTCGGCGTACGGCGACATGCGGCGGTGGAAGACGAGGAACATCAGGCGGAACGTGTAGATGCCCGTCAGCAGCGCGCCGATCAGGCCGCCGACGTAGGCGATCCAGCCGATCGTCGTGTCGACGTGGAGGCCGGCGCTGAGGATCGCGTCCTTCGAGAAGCCGCCCGAGAACGGGAAGATGCCCGTCAGCGCGAGCGCGCCGATCATCATGCAGAAGTAGACCTTCGGCATCTGCCGCCGCAGCCCGCCCATGTTGCGGACGTCCTGCTCGCCGTGGAGCGCGTGGATCACGATGCCCGCGCCGAGGAACAGGAGCGCCTTGAAGAAGGCGTGCGTGAAGAGGTGGAAGATGCCGGCCCAGTACGCGGTGAGGCCGACGCCGACGAACATGTACGCGATCTGGCTCATCGTCGAGAACGCGATGATCCGCTTGATGTCCGTCTGGACGAGCGCGATCAGACCCGACATCAGCAGCCCGGCGACGCCGATCAGCACGATCAGGTCGAGCACCTTCGGCGCGTGCACGAACAGCGGGTTCATGCGCGCGATCAGGTAGACGCCGGCGGTCACCATCGTCGCGGCGTGGATCAGGGCGCTGATCGGGGTCGGGCCCTCCATCGCGTCGGGGAGCCAGGTGTGGAGCGGCAGCTGCGCGGACTTCGCGACGGCGCCGACGAGCAGGAGCAGGCACGCGATCGAGGCCTGCGTCTCGGACAGCTGGCCGGCCTCCGTGAAGATCCCGGCGTACGTGAGCGTGTGGAGGTCGACGAACAGGAGGAACGCGCCGAGCGCGAGGCCGACGTCGCCGACCGCGTTCATGATGAACGCCTTCTTGGCCGCCTTGATCGCCTTCGGCTTGTCGTGCCAGAAACCGATCAGGAGGTAGGACGACAGTCCGACGAGGCCCCAGCCGGCGAGCAGCAGCACGAGGTTCGCGCTGAGCACGAGCAGCAGCATCGAGAAGATGAAGAGGTTGAGGTACGCCATGAAGCGGCGCGACTGCGGATCGCCCTCCATGTACCCGATCGAGTACACGTGGATCAGGAAGCCGATGCCGGTGATGACGAGCAGCATCACGGCGGTGAGCTCGTCGAACCAGAGGTCGAGCCCGACCGAGAAGCCGCCGGCCGACAGCCACGTCCAGGCGACCTGCACGACCTGGCGCTCCTCCTCCGGCCGCGTGGCGAGCATGATCACGGCGATCGCCGAGCAGATGAACGCCGCGAGCATGATCAGCGACGCGAACCACCCGGCGCCGCGCGCGGGCAGGCGCGTGCCGAGCACCGTCAGGACGGCGACGCCGATCAGGGGCAGGGCGAGGGAGATCCAGACGAGTTCGGTCATGCGCTAGCCGTTCAGGCTCCTCAGCTCGTCGGTGTCGAGCACCATCTCGCGACGCGTCATCGCGACGACCAGGCCGAGGCCGACGACGACCTCGGCGGCGGCGATGCCCATCACGATCAGGGCGAAGACCTGGCCGTCGGAGCCGCCCACCTGGCGCGAGAACGCGACGAGCGTGAGGTTCACCGAGTTGAGCATCACCTCGAGCGACAGCAGGATCGTCAGCGGGCTGCGGCGCAGGAGCACGCCGACGAGGCCGATCGAGAAGAGGATCGCGCTGAGCCCGAGGAAGAACGAGATCGGCACGTCCATCAGGCGCCCTCCCCCTGCGTGTCGCGGGCGGCGTCGAGCGCGGCGCGCGACGCCTCGCGGCGGCGCTGCTCGGCCGACTCGGTCTCCTTCGCCAGCACCTCGTCCGTGGTGAGGCGGCGCGGACGACCGCCGGAGCCGAAGATCACGCCGGCCACCGCGCCCATGAAGAGCACGACGGAGACGACCTCGAAGGCCAGCAGGTAGTTCGTGACGAGTGCCTTGCCGATCGCGGTCGGGCTGCCGTAGTCGCCGTCGATCGTCGCCCAGTCGCCGAACGACGCGCCGTACGTGACGACGACGACCTCGATCGCGATCAGCGCGGCGGCGAGGATCGCGAGCCACACCTGCCACGGGCGGCGCTCGCCCGGGCCGATCTCGCCGCGCGGGCCGACGTACGCGATCACGAACAGGAACATCACCATCACGGCGCCGGCGTACACGATGATCTGCGCGATCGCGACGAACTGCGCCTCGAGCAGGAGCATCAGCACCGCCAGCGACACGAGGTTGCCGAGCAGGCCGAGCGCCGACACGAACGGGTTGCGCTGCGCGACGACCGCGGCGGCCGAGGCGATCGCCGCGAGGGCGGCGAGGAAGAAGACCGCGATGTCCACTAGGCCTGCGGTCCCTCCGGGTCGGTCGCGGTGACGACGTCGTACATGCCGAGCACCGGCGCCTCCGCCTGGGCCGGGACGTCGTACGGGTCGATCGCCTCGGACGGCGTGCGCAGCGCGGGCTTCTCGAGCAGCATGCTCTTCGTGTACACGAGCGCCTCGCGCGAGATCTCCGACAGCTCGAAGTCGTTGCCGAGCGTGATCGCGTCGAACGGGCAGGCCAGCTCGCAGTAGCCGCAGAAGATGCAGCGCGCCATGTTGATCTCGTAGATGCGCGCGTGGCGCTCGCCGGCCGAGACGCGATTGTCCGGCGTGTTCTCGGCCGGGACGACGCGGATGCAGTCCGACGGGCAGGCGGCCGCGCAGAGCGAGCAGCCGACGCACTTCTCGAGGCCGTTGTCGTGGCGGTGGAGCTGGTGGCGGCCGCGGAAGCGCGGGTAGACCGGGCGCTTGTACTCCGGGTACTGCTGCGTGACGGGCTGCTGGAAGAGGTAGCGGAACGTCGTCGCGAAGCCCTTGACCTGGTCGAGCATGCTCAGCCTCCTACGTGTAGGCCACGACTGCCGCGGTGAGCAGCAGGTTGAGGGTGGCCACGGGCAGCAGGACCTTCCAGCCGAGCTTCATCAGCTGGTCGAAGCGCACACGCGGGAGCGTGGCGCGGATCCAGATGAGGACGAACAGGAAGGCCCCGATCTTGATCAGCATCCAGAGCGGACCGGGCAGCACGGGCCCGGACGGACCACCGAGGAAGAGCACGGCGCCGAGCGCCGACAGCGTGATCGCGTTGACGAACTCCGCGGCGGCGAACATCGCGTAGCGCATGCCGCCGTACTCCGTGTGGTAGCCGGCGACGACCTCGCCGTCGGCCTCGGTGAGGTCGAACGGCGGGCGGTTCGACTCGGCGACGGCCGCGACGAAGAACACGAGGAAGCCGAGGATCTGCGGGATGATGTACCAGAGGCTCGACTGCGCGTTCGAGATCGTCACGAACGACAGCGACTCGGCCTGGATGATCACGCCGATCACGGCGAGCGTGAAGGCGACCTCGTACGAGACGAGCTGCGCGATCGAGCGCATGCCGCCGAGCAGCGCGTACTTCGACGACGACGCCCAGCCGCCGATCATCAGGCCGTAGAAGCCGAGCGAGCCGATCGCCGCGACGACGAGCAGCGACACGCTCGTGTCGGCGATGTAGAGGTGGAACGAGTAGTCGATGCCCGGGATCGTGGCCACGTTGCCGAAGGGCATCAGGCCGAACGCGCCGAGCGCGCACGCGAGCGCGATGAACGGCGCGAACATGTAGAGCTTCCGCCGCGCCCCCTCCGGGACCATGTTCTCCTTCTGCAGCATCTTGCCGAGGTCGGCGATCGGCTGCAGGAGGCCGGCGGGGCCGACGCGGTTCGGGCCGTAGCGCGCCTGGAAGCGCCCGATCAGGCGGCGCTCGACCCACGTCATCAGGGCGAAGAAGCCCATCAGGACGTTGATCAGCACGAACGCCTTGATGATCGTTGCGATGACGCCGTCGACCATGCCGCCTACTTGGCCCCCACGGTGGCGGTCGTGCCGGTGCCGGCGGCGCCGCTCCAGTTGATGCGGACGGTGCCCGGCAGCTGGCGGCGCGAGATGCGCGCCTCGCCGAGGTGCTCGCCGGCGGCGTGGCGCACCACGATCTGATCGCCGCGGCGGACGCCGTTCTGCTGCGCATCGGCGTGCGCGATCATCACCCACGGGGCGGTCTGGTGCGCGAGCGGCGCGGTGAGAGCGACGGCGGCGCCGATCATCAGCGGGCGCGGCGCGATCAGCAGCATGCGTCCCTCGGCCCCCGCGGCCGGGGCGGTCGGCGCCGGCACGCCGACGGGGGCGGCCGCGACGGCGCGCTCGCGGTGGAGGTCGGCGCGCTCGCCGAGCTCGGACCAGGAGAGGCCGGCGAAGGCCGGGCGCGACGCGGCGAGCGCGTCGAAGGCGCGACCGGGGTTGCCTGCGACGGCGAGGTCGAGGAAGCCGGCGAGACGGCTCGTCCACTCGATCAGCGGCACGCCGGAGGCGGGCTCGAGCGACGGTCGGACGCGCTGCACGCGGCCCTCGAGGTTCGTGATCGTGCCCTCGCGCTCGTGGTCGACGTCGAGCGGCAGGACGATCTGCGACTGCGACGTGACGCCGTTCGTGAACGGCGCGACGGAGAACACGAGCTCGGTCTGCGCGAGCGCCATCTGCCAGCGCTCGCTGTCGGCGCTCTCCATCACGGGGTCGGCGCCGACGAACACGATCGCCTTGATCTCCCCCGCCTCGAGCACGGGCAGGATCTCGTCCCAGCCGCCGACGAGGCCGACGGCGCGCTCGCCGCGCTCGTTGGCGCCGACCGGCAGCGGCACGACGCCGCCGTCGGTACGGTCGAGGCCGAGCACCCAGGCGAGCGCCTCGATCTCGGACACGGCGACGTGGTCGGTGACGAGCAGCACGGGGCGCTCGGCGGCGACGAGGACGCCGGCCAGCTCGCGGATCTCGGCCACGTCGGCGCCGGCGAGCGTCGCCAGCGCGTCGACCGAGCCGGCCGCCTTGGCGTCGGAGCGCACGCGCTCGCCGCCCGCATCGATCACGGCCGCGGTCAGCGCCGCGAGCATCGCGGAGCCGGCCCCCGGCTGCGTGCGGACGAACGAGCGGGCGTCGGGCTCGAGGCTCGTGCCGCCCGGGCCGACGATCGCGAGGTGCGCGCCGTCGCGGCGCGCCTTGCGGATGCGGAGGTCGACGGTGCCGGCGCGGTCGCCCGGCTCCTGGTCGCCGATCACGACGACGGCGTCGGCGCGGTCGATCGCGGCGAGCGGCGCCAGGTAGGCGTCGACGCGCTCCCACTCCGCGGCGGCGGCGAGCGGCGCGGACGCGGTGCGCGCGCCAAGGTCCTCGGCGATCGCGGCCCAGCCCGCGGCCTCCTCGTTGGTGAGGGCGCCGCCGGTGACGATCGCGACCGAGGCGCCGCCGTCGGCGGCCGAGTGATGGCGGAGGCGCTGGGCGATCGCGCGCAGCGCGTCGTCCCACGCGGCCGGCTCGAGGCCGGCCTGCTCGCGCACGAGCGGCCCGGCGATGCGCTCGTCGCGCGGCTCGTAGCGCGCGAAGCGGCCCTTGTCGCAGAGCCAGCCGTCGTCGACACCCGGGTTGTTGCGCGAGAGGATGCGCTCGACCTTGCCCTCGCGGAGCGTCGACCACGTGTTGCAGCCCGTCGCGCAGCCGGTGCAGACGGTCGGCACGTTGACGATCTCCCACGGGCGCGCCTTGAAGCGATAGGCCGTCGGCAGCAGCGCGCCGACCGGGCAGAGCTCGGTGACGTTGCCGGAGAACGCGTTCGCGTAGGGGCGCTCGTCGAAGGTCGCGATCACGCTCTGCGCGCCGCGCTCGCGGGCGACGAGCTCGCCGTCCTCGGCGACGTCGCCCGAGAAGCGCGTGCAGCGGTAGCAGAGGATGCAGCGCTCGCGGTCGAGGACGATCGACGGCGAGATCGGCAGCGGCTTCTCGTACGTGCGCTTCGGCAGCGTCATGCGCGACGTGCCGGGGCCGTACTTGAACGTGAGGTCCTGCAGCGGGCACTCGCCGCCCTTGTCGCAGACGGGGCAGTCGAGCGGGTGGTTGAGGAGCATGAACTCGAGGACGGCGTCCTGCGCCTCCTTGGCCTGCTCCGACGTCCCCGCCGTCCGGACGACCATGCCGTCGCCGCACGTGAGGGTGCACGCGGCCTGGAGCTTCGGCGCGCCCTCGATCTCGACGAGGCACATGCGGCACGCGCCGATCGGCGGACCGAGGCGCGGCTCGTAGCAGAAGACCGGGATCTCGACCCCGGCGTGCTCGGCGGCGGCGACGACCAGCGGCGTGCCCTTCGGCACGGTGATCTCGCGGCCGTCGACGCTGAGCGTGACGGTCTCGGTGCCAGGCACGGTCGCGCTCATCCGGCGCTCACCACCGGCAGCGGCGCGCGCAGGAGCGGCGGGTAGAGCTCGCTCATCGGCGCGTCGTCGGGGCACGAGCAGCGGCCGAGGCGGCAGTGCTCCTCGAACTCGTGGCGGAAGTTGTTGATGTGGCTACGCACGGGCATCGCGCACGCGTCGCCGAGCACGCACAGGCAGTTGCCCTCGACGCGGTTGCAGATCTCGAGCAGCAGGTCGATCTCCTCGACCGTGCCGAGCCCGGCCTCCTGCTTGCGCAGGAGCTCGGTGATCCAGCGGGTGCCCTCGCGGCACGGCGTGCACTTGCCGCACGACTCGTGCATGTAGAACTCGGCGGTCCGCAGCGCGAAGCGCACCATGCAGGTGCGGTCGTCGACCACGATCACCGCGCCCGAGCCCGCCATCGAGCCGGCCGCGACGACCGCCTCGAAGGCGAGGCCGGTGTCGATCTGGTTCGGCATCAGGATCGGCATCGACGAGCCGCCCGGCACGAACGCCTTGAGCGTGCGGCCCTCGGGGAGGCCGCCGCCCTTGCCCTCGATCAGGTCGCGGTACGTCGCCGACAGCGGCATCTCGTAGTTGCCGGGGCGCTTGACGTGGCCGGACAGCGAGAACATCTTCGTGCCCGTCGACTCCTCGGTGCCGACGCCGGCGTACGCCGCGCCGCCCATGCCGACGATCACCGGCACGGTCGCCACGGTCTCGACGTTGTTGAGCAGCGTCGGCTTCTTGAAGGCGCCCGACACGGCCGGGAACGGCGGCTTCGCCGTCGGCTGGCCGCGCTCGCCGTTGAGCGACGACAGGAGCGCCGTCTCCTCGCCGCAGATGTACGCGCCCGCGCCGCGGTGGACGTAGACGTTCGCGACGTAGTCGGTGCCGGGCAGCGGCGAGCCGATGTAGCCGCGCTCCCGCGCCTGGGCGATCGCGCCCTCGAGGATCGCCGCCTCCTTGGCGTACTCGCCGCGGATGTAGATGTACGCGCCGGCCCCGCGGATCATCCAGAGGTAGATGACGATCCCCTCGATCAGCATGTGCGGGTTGCGCAGGATGATCTCGCGGTCCTTGAACGTGCCCGGCTCGGACTCGTCGCCGTTGATCACGAGGTAGCGCGCCTCGCCCGGCGCGAGGAACGACGCCTTGCGGCCGGCCGGGAAGCCCGCGCCGCCGCGGCCGCGCAGGTTGGAGGCGATCATCTCGTCGACGAGCTGCTCGCTCGTCATGCCGAGCGCCTTGCGCAGCGCGTCGTAGCCGCCGTGCTGCTCGTACTCGGCGATCTCGCGGCGGCTGCCGGCGAACGGCAGCAGCAGGGCGCTCTGGTCGGGCTGGGCGAAGGTCGGTGCCTCAGGCATGGCTCTCGCTCGGTCGGGAGGCGCTGCGCAGGCGCTCGATCAGCGGCGCGACGTCCTCGATCTGGAAGTGCTCCTCGTACTCCTCGTCGACGGAGACGACGGGTCCCCAGCCGCAGCCGCCGAGGCACTCGACGCAGCGGAGGGTGACCGCGCCGTCGGCCGTCGTGCCCGGCGCCTTCACGCCGAGCTCGCGCTCGAACTCGGACAGCACGCGGTCGGCGCCGATCAGAGCGCACGAGAGGTTCGTGCAGACCTCGACGACGTGCTCGCCGACGGGCTGCAGGAAGAACATGTCGTAGAAGGACGCGACGGCGAGGCAGCGCGCGGGCGGCAGGTCGAGTCCGTCGGCGACGGCCTCCAGCGCCTCGGGCGACAGCCAGCCGTAGTGCTCCTGCGCGTGGCGGAGCGCCGGCAGGATCGCGCTGCGGCGGTCCGGGTACTTGGCGATCTCGAGCTGGATCTCGTCGTAGAGCGTGTCGGCCATCAGCGGTCCACGTCCCCCAGCACGGGATCGATCGACGCGAGGATCGCGATCAGGTCGGCGAGGTACACGCCCTCGCAGAGCTTCGCGAGGGACTGCAGCAGCACCAGCGAGGGGCTGCGCAGGCGCACGCGCCACGGCTTCGTGCCGCCGTCGGAGACGAGGTGGAAGCCGAACTCGCCGCGCGCCGACTCGATCGGCGCGTAGACCTCGCCGGCCGGCACCTCGAAGCCCTCGGTGACGAGCTTGAAGTGGTGGATCAGCGACTCCATCGAGGTGTGCAGCTCGTGGCGCGGCGGCAGGACGACCTTGCGGTCGTCGGCGATCGTCGGGCCCTCCGGGATACCGTCGAGCACCTTCTCGACGACGTCGAGCGAGGCGCGCATCTCCTCGATGCGGACGCGGAAGCGCGCGTGCACGTCGCCGCCCTGCTCGACGACCGGCGTGTAGCCGATCTCGCGGTACGCGCCGTAGCCGCCGTTGGCCGAGCGCAGGTCGTAGGGGACGCCCGAGGCGCGCAGGTTCGGGCCCGTCATGCCCATGCGGATCGCGAAGTCGGGCGCGAGCACGCCGACGCCCTTCGTGCGCTGCAGCCAGATCGGGTTGGCGGCGATCAGCTCGTCGTACTGGTCGAGCTGATCGCGCATGAAGGCGATCACCTCGCGGCAGCGGCGATCGAAGCCGAGCGGCAGGTCCTCGGCGACGCCGCCGACCTGGCAGTAGCGCGGGTGCATGCGCGCGCCGCACGCCATCTCGAAGAGGTCGAGCACCTCGTCGCGGGCGCGGAAGCAGTAGAAGAGCAGCGCGATGCCGCCGAGGTCGACCGACCCGGTGCCGAGGAAGACGAGGTGCGAGTGCAGGCGCGCGAGCTCCTGGAAGAGCACGCGGATCCACTCGGCGCGGCGCGGCACCTCGAGCTCGAGCGCCTTCTCCGTCGCCATTCAGAACGCCGTCTCGACTCTGAAGAAGGACAGGTAGTCCATCCGCGGCACGTACGGGATCGCCTTCCAGTACGTCTTCTGCTCGATGTTCTTCTCGATGCCCGTGTGGACGTAGCCGATCTCGCACTTGAGGCCGACGACGACCTCGCCGTCCAGCGTCGTGACGACGCGCAGCACGCCGTGCGTCGACGGGTGGTTCGGGCCGAGGTTGATCTCGAGCAGGTCGGGGTTGTCCGAATGGGGTCGGAGCTCCGACGGGATGGGCTGGAGCACGTCCATCTGCGGCCAGGTGCGGGTCTCCTCCGTCGCCGCCACGTCAGACCTCGTCCGAGAACTGGACGGGCTCGCCGCCGATCGGATAGTCCTTGCGCTGGGGGTGCCCGCCCCAGTCCTCCGGCATCAGGATGCGGCGCAGGTTCGGGTGGCCCGCGAAGTCGACGCCCATCATGTCGAACGCCTCGCGCTCGTGGAAGTCGGCCGACGGGTAGACGGGCACGAGCGTGGGGACCGACTCGCCCTCGTCGACCCACACGCGCACGCGCAGGCGGCGGTGGTCGCCGTCGGCGACCGTCATCACCTTCGCGAAGGTGGCCGAGACGCCGAAGCGCCTGGGGCCCGCCGGCTCGGGGACGACGCGCTTGCCCGAGTGCGAGTCGCGGTTGATGTCGCGGCCCGCGCCGCCGCCCCAGTAGCCGGCGACCTCGCCGGTGTAGCCGAGGTAGTCGACGGCGGTGACGTCGGAGAGCAGGTCGTAGCCCTCCTCGTCGCGCAGGAAGGTGCAGACGTCGATGTAGCGGTCGACGGGGACGTCGAGCGTGAGCTCGCCGCGGAACTCGACGCGCCGCTCGATCGCGCCGGCGCCGAGCGCGGCCTCGATGCGGTCGGCCGCGCCGGTGTCGGGCGCGCCCCAGGTGGGGCCGCTGACCTGCAGCAGGTCGGTCACGACTGCGTCTCCTGCTGCAGCGAGGCGGACGGGATGCCGGACTTGATGCGCTCCTGGAGGACCATCAGCCCCTCCATCACCGCCTCGGGCCGCGGCGGGCAGCCCGGCACGTAGACGTCGACGGGGACGATCTTGTCGACGCCCTGCAGCACCGAGTAGTTCGAGAACATGCCGCCGGTCGACGAGCACGCGCCCATCGCCATCACGTACTTCGGCTCGAGCATCTGCTCGTAGAGCTGGCGGATCGGCTCGGCCATCTTGTGGGCGACGCGGCCCGACACGATCATCAGGTCGGACTGGCGCGGCGTGGCGCGGACGACCTCGGAGCCGAAGCGGGCGACGTCGTAGCGCGCCGACGAGATCATCGCGATCATCTCCATCGCGCAGCAGGCGAGGCCGAAGCCGAACGGCCACATGGAGTTGGCGGTCGCCATCTTGAAGACCTTCTCGACGGTCGTCGTCATGACCACCTGGTCGAGATCGGTCGAGCGCAGCGAGCGGCGCACCTGCGCCGGCGGGATCACCACGGCGCCGCTGGGCGCGGCCGGGGAGGCCGGCGCGGCGACGGGGCGCTCGTGCGGCTCGTCGGGCCTCAGTGCCACTCGAGGGCCCCCTTCCGCCAGACGTATGCGTAGCCGATCGCGAGGATCGCCACGAACACGACGAGCTCCGCGAGCCCGAACGGCCCGAGCAGCTTGAGGTTCACGGCGATCGGGTACAGGAAGACGATCTCGATGTCGAAGACGATGAAGAGCATCGCCGTCAGGTAGTAGTTGATCGAGAAGTTCGTCGGCGTGAAGTCGCCGGCGGAGACGCCGGACTCGAAGACGCGGCGCTTCTGGCGCCCGGGGCGGAGGTCGCGGTGGAAGAACCGCGACCAGAGGAGCGACCCCGCGAGCAGGCTCCCGGCGATCGCAGCCGAGAAGAGCAGATAGACGAGATAGGAGGCCCAGTCTCCGAGCACGCGCTCCCCACAGGGTTCCGCCGTCGCCCCATGCCAACGGCTCGGGCTACCCTAGCAGGCGCATCCAGCACGCTACAAACGGCCCGCGCCCGAGTGTGTGCCGAATGCCGCAAACCCTCTCCCCGCCTTGGATCTCGGCGTCTCGGGGCCGTCGCGGAGGCGTGTCACAAAGCGCGCTGGGAATGGGTGGCGGCCGTGCGCCGTTGAAGAAGGCGGAGGGCCGCTCTCGGCCCGCCGATCCGATACGCTCCGAGGTGCGGAATGAGCACGCAGACCATGATCACCATCACCCCCAAGGCAGCCGACAAGGTGCGCGAGTTCCTCGCCGCCGAGGATGACGCGGAGCTCACGGCCCTGCGCGTGGCCGTGCAGGGTGGCGGCTGCTCCGGGTTCCAGTACGCGCTCGGCTTCGACACGGGCGCGCAGGACGGCGACGAGGTGATCGAGGCGCACGGCGTGACCGTGCTCGTCGACCCGTTCTCGATGCCCTACCTCAACGGCGCCGACATCGACTTCGTCGACGGCCTCAACGGCACGGGCTTCTCGATCACGAACCCGAACACCGTCGCCGGCTGCGGCTGCGGCTCCTCCTTCCAGCTGAAGGAGGGCGAGGAAGCCGGTGAGGGCGCCACGTCGTCCGTCGGCGGCTGCTCCTCCTGCGCCTCGGCCTAGCCGGTGCGCGACGTCGAGGTGCGCGCCGGGGGCATCGACCTCGGCCAGCTGCTCAAGTTCGCCGGGCTCGTCGACACGGGCGGCGACGCCAAGGCCCTGCTCGCCGACGGCGCCGTGCGCGTGAACGGCGAGGTCGACCAGCGGCGCGGACGCACGCTGCGCGCCGGCGACGTCGTCGAGGTGCCGGGCGAGGACGCCGTGCGGGTGGTCGAGGCCTGAGCGCCACGCCACCCCCCGGTTTCGTCGAGCGCCTCACCGCGCTCTGCGCGGTCGACTCCCCCACCGGCGACCTGGCCGGGCTGGCCCGCACGGCCGAGCTGCTGTGCGGCTGGGCGCGCGCGGACGGCCTCGAGGC
>JBPCSR010000048.1:0-8376 GCA_051006935.1 Gaiellales bacterium | reverse complement strand
TCGCGCAGCAGGGCCCACGCGTCGTTGAGCGCGCGGCTCGTGGCCGCGTCGATCGCGTTGGCCTTGGGCCGGTCGAGCATCACCTCGAGCACGCCCCCGTGCCGCGTCACCTTCACCGCGTCGCCCATCTTGCCTCCTCGTCTCGGTCGGGAGCCTACCGCCGACGGCGGGTCCGGCGCATCCCGCGCTACGGGCGCGCGCCCGCGCCGGCGTATGTGAACATGTTCACCTCGAGCTCGAGCATCGGCTCGACCTCGGTCACGCCGTCCAGCCCGCGCGTGCGCGCGATGATCCGCCCGAGCTCGTCGTTGTCGGCGCACATCACCTGCAGCACGATGTCGTGGCGGCCGATCAGGGAGGACAGGTACGTCACCTCGCTCCAGGCGCAGAGCTCCTCGATCAGCTCCGCGCGCCGGCGCGTCTCCACACGCAGCGCCAAGAGCGAGAGCACGGAGTTGCCGAGCCGCGCGGGGTCGACGAAGGCGACGACGCGCAGCGCGCCGAGCGTCTCGAGCTTGCGCACGCGGGCGCGCACCGTGCCCTCGGCGACGCCGACGGAGCGCGCGATCGAGCGGTAGGAGCGGCGACCGTCCTCCTGGAGCGCGCGGAGGATGGCCTCGTCGACGGAATCGAGGGGGATCCGCAGCGCCATTCCGCGGATTCTACGCACGAAACGGCGATCGATAGCGTGATCACGCGGTGATTCGGGGCTGGTTATACGCATTGCGCATCGAACGGGGCTTGCGCTTGCGTATCCCGACGGGGATCCTGCGCGCATGTCCGACGACCTCACCTTCCGCTGGGGCGACGCCCCGTACGCCGGCCTCAACCGCGAGTGGGAGCCCGAGTGGTTCCTCACCGACGAGCAGCGCGACCTGCAGCAGCAGCTGATCGAGGTGTGCGAGCGGGTGATCCGCCCGAACGCGATCATCGGCGACCGCACGGGGGCCTATCCGAAGGCGAGCCTCGAGGCGCTCGCCGAGCTCGGCGTGCTCGGCGCCGTCGTGCCGAAGAAGTACGGCGGCCGCGGCGAGAACCACGTGGGGATCCAGAAGCTGACCGAGACGCACGCGCGGTACGGCTGCCCGTCGACGACCGTCATCTACATGATGCACATGGTCGCGCTCGCCGGACTGGTCTTCCGCGCCAGCGGCAACCCCCATCTGCAGGACCTGATCAGCCGCATCGACGCGGACTGCCTGGTCGGCACGGCGTCGTACACGGACCCGGAGACCGGCGGCCACTTCTGGTATCCGAAGGTGTCGGGCGCCGAGCGCGTGGATGGCGGGTGGCACGTGCGCAAGAAGGCGGCGTGGACCAAGTCGTGCGGCTACGCGAGCTGGTACCTGACCCAGACGACCAGCCCGGACTTCACCGGCGACTACTCGGACCTCGCGGTCTTCCTGCTCTACCCCGACGAGGTCGACGCGAAGAAGGACCAGTGGGACGCGCTGGGCATGCACGCCAACCAGTCCGGCCCGGTCGAGATCGACGCCGTGATCCCGGAGGACCGCATCGTGGGCTGGCCCGGCGACGGCGCCGCCAGCAACGACGAGGCGATCGACCCGCTCGCGTTCGTCCAGTACGCCGGCGCGTACAACGGCCTCGCGATGGGCGCGCTCGACGTGGGCAAGCAGCACGCCACGGGCCGCGCGCACGCGCAGTACGGGCGAACCATCGCCGACTACCTGACGGTCCAGGACGCCTTCGGCGAGGTGCTCAGCGACGTCCTCGCCTCGCGCATGTACGCGTACTCCTTCGCCAAGGAGCTCGATGACCGCACCGACAACGGCTCGTGGGAGATGTACGAGTCCGATCCCGACGCGCGACCGCGGGCGAGCATGACGCAGTGGTCGCTGCCCGCGAAGGTCCTCGCCGCCAAGGCCGCCTGGGAGGCGACGGACAAGATGCTGCAGGTCTGCGGCGGCCGCGGCTACTCGAAGGCGGGCGAGATCGAGCGCCTCTTCCGCGACGGCAAGGCCGGCTGGATCATGGCGCCGTCGAACGAGGTCACGCGGATCCTCGTCGGCAAGTGGGCGCTGTTCGGCGCCGACGCCGTGGACTGGTGGAACCAGCACGTCGACGAGCCGGCGCTGAACAACGAGCTCGGCAAGCTCGACCTCGACGGCAAGCGCGATCTCGCCGCGCGCCTGCTCGCCGAGATCGCCGAGGACGACGCCAGGCGCGTCGCACCGACCAACTAGGACCGGAGGCACCGATGCCCGAGACCGATGACCTCGCGAACGTCGAGATCGACACGACCCGGCTGATCGGGTGGACGCCGCCGAAGTCGGCGCACGTGCACTACGACCCGCCCGTGATGGGCTACCTCGGCATGAAGCCGGAGATCGTCGTCCCCGAGCCGACCGACGAGCGCATCTGGGTCGAGATCGAGCCGAACGTCTGGTTCCGCCCGCTCTTCTTCGACATGAACACCGGCGGCCACGGCGAGGTGCTCCGCGTCCGCAAGGGCGGCGTGCTGAGCAAGCACCGGCACCCCTCGCCGGTCCACGGCGTGGTGCTCAAGGGCCGCTGGCACTACCTCGAGCACTCGTGGGTCGCGGAGACGGGCAGCTACGTGTTCGAGCCGCCCGGCGAGGTCCACACGCTGACGGTGACCGACGACTGCGAGGAGATGCAGACCGCCTTCTTCATCCTCGGGCCGGTGCTGTACACCGACGACGATGAGAACGTGGTGCACGTCGAGGACAACGTCGGGCTGATCGAGCACTGCAAGAAGGCCTACAAGGTCAACGGGCTCGGCGAGGACTTCGTGGACCAGTTCATCCGCTGAGCGACTCCGCAGGCGCGCGTGGGATGATCCCGCCATGAGCGAACCCGCCGCACCCGCAGCCACCACCGACGACGAACCCGCGCCGAAGGACCTGGCGCGCATCCTCGTCGTCGCCGTCGTCGTCGGCGTCGTCGGCGCGATCGGGGCCTCCGTCTTCCTCGAGGTCGTGCACGAGCTGCAGCACCTCGCGTACGCATCGCTGCCCGACGCCCTCGGCATCGGCGACGCGCCGTGGTGGTGGACGGGGATCCTGCTCGTGATCGGCGCGACGATCGTGCTCGTCGCCCAGCGCCTGCCGGGCCACACGGGGCCGGGCCCGCTGACGGGCTTCCACTTCGGCAACCCGCTCGGCAACGTCCCCGGCATCCTGCTCGCGGCGATCGGCACGCTCGTGTTCGGCGTCGCGCTCGGCCCCGAGGCGCCGCTGATCGTCCTCGGCGCCGCGCTCGGCATGGTGCTGCTGCGCCGATCGGGCGATCCGAAGGCGCTCCAGGCCGGGGGCTTCCTGGGCGGCACGGCGGCGATCGGCGCCATCTTCGGCAACCCCTTCATCACCGCGTTCATGATCCTCGAGTTCGCGGCGTTCGGGGTGGCCCCCGCGGTGCTGATCCTCCCAGTGCTCGTCGCGCTCGGCGCGAGCTACCTGGTGCAGGTCGGGATCGCGGGCATCCCCGGCGTCGGCATCCACCCGCTGAGCCTCGAGAATCTGCCGGCCTATGACCACGTCCAGGTGCTCGACCTCATCGTCGCGGCCGGCGTCGCGATCGTGGCGGGCCTGATCCTCGTGATCGCGCGCGAGGCCGCGCTTCGCGTCGAGAGGCTCGCCACCTCGCGGCGCGCGCTCGCGCTGTACGCGACCGCCGCGCTCACGACCCTCGCCGTGCTGATCGCCGTCAACGGCTTCGGCGCGACCAACGACGAGATCCTCTTCAGCGGCCAGACGGGCATGCCGCAGCTGATCGCCGAGACCAGCCTCGGGCTCGTCGTCGTGATCCTCGCGGTCAAGCTCGTCGCGTACACGGCGGCGCTCGGCAGCGGCTTCCGCGGCGGACCGATCTTCCCCGCGACGTTCATCGGGGTCGGCGTCGCGGTCGCCGGCTCGCTGATCGTCCCCGACGCGAACGTCAGCGCGCTCGCGGCCACGGGCATCGCCGCGGGCACGGCGGCGATGATCAAGCTGCCGGCCACCAGCGCCCTGCTCGGCCTGCTGCTGATCTCCGGCGCGGGCGCGGCGATCGCCCCGTTCGCGATCCTCGGCTCCGTGTTCGGCCTGATCCTCCGCCTCGTCGTCGAGCGCCGCATCGACGGCACCGACACGGCCCCCGCGGCGGGTGCACCCGGATCGTCACCGCCGGGGCATTGACACCGCGCGCCGGTGCGCGAACATAGGCGCACCCCACCCCACGGAGGCGGACATGAGCGCTGCACCCGACGACCACCTCGAACCCGCGGACGACGAGCTGGACCTCGACGACGAGGACGAGGTCGAGCTGGACGACGTGGGCGAACTCGCCGAGGAGGACTGGAGCGAGTTCACCTACGGCGTCACCGACGAGGACGGCGGGTTCTAGGGGCGTAAGCCGCGCCGCCGACCGCGCGACCCGCGGGCATGAAGATCCTCCGCGTGCTGCTCGCGATCCCCTGCCTGCTCATCGGCGGCTACCTCGTGCTCGTGTCCCTGCTCGTCGGCTGCACGGTGCAGCATCAGGCGATGGCCGAGGGCTCGACGACGCAATGGCTCCTGTGGTCGCAGGGACTGCCGCCGACGATCGGCACATGGCTGGTCGGCGCCGCGGGGATGCTCCTGTGCGGCTTCGGCATCGCCCTGCTCGACGGCGTGCGCGGCCACCCGTAAGCGACGCGGCCGACGGGACGACTCCCGGGCATGAACACCGTCAACCTCCTCACCGCATCCGCCCTCGCCGTCATCGCGGTGATCGCGATCGACCTCGCGCGCTCCGTGCGCCGCGCAGAGGTGCGCCGCGCCCGACCGCGTGCCGCCCGGTCGCCACACCGCCGCCCGTGACGTCAGTCGTGCACGGAACCGTCGGGCATCGTCGTGCCCGTGAGGCTCGTTCCGGTCAGATCGGCGTCGGTCAGGTCCGCACCCGTCAGATCCGCGCCGTCGAGCAGCGCGTCGCCGAGGAACGCGCCGGTCAGGTCGGCGTCGCGGAGGTCGAAACCGCGCAGGTCGCCCTCCTCGAGGTCGATCCCCGCCAGGTCGAGCCCGCGCAGATCCGGTGCGGTGCCGGTGCGCAGGCCGTGCTCGGCGAGCACCGGCACGGCGACGCGCCAGTACTTGTCGCGGAACTCCGCGGGCACGGCGACCTGGTCCCACACGAGCACGAAGGCCTCCTTCGGCTCCATGCCGTTGCCGACGTGCTCGCCGACGAGGACCGCGATCGACTCGAACGCCGCGACGTGGTCGTTCCACGCGATGTGCACCGGATCACGCATCGGCGGCATCCTAGGGGCAGGACAGGCGCCGGCCGCCTACCTGCGGGTATGCTCGGCGGACACCGACGATGGAGGAACCCTTGGGACCCGTGGAAATCGCGGTCTTCTCGTTCCCGGGAAGCCAATTCAACGGACAGGTCGCGCCCGCGCTGCGCGAGCTGATCGAGAGCGCGACGATCCACGTGCTGGATCTCGCGTTCATCATCAAGGACGAGGCCGGTGACGTGGCCTGGTTCGAGATCGAGGACGCGTCGACGCACGCGCCGGAGTTCGCCGGCTTCCACGACGATCCGATCGACCTCCTCAGCGAGGAGGACATCGAGGCGCTGGCCGAGCAGGTCGCGCCCGGGTCGTCGGCCGCGGTGCTCGTCTTCGAGCATACGTGGGCGAAGCGCCTCGCCTCCGCCGTCGAGCGCTCGGGCGGCTTCGTCGTGGCCCGCGAGTACATTCCCGTCCCCATCGTCGAGGCCGCGATGGTCGCGGCCCAGGAAAGCTAGGAGGAACGCCATGCCCCCGCTCGGACGACGTGGTCCCGGACTGATCGGCGCCGCCGCACGCACCGCCGTGGTCGTCGGCACCGCCAACGCGGTCTCGCACAAGCAGCAGCAGAAGTACGCCAACCAGGGCGATCAGGCCGCGGCGCCCGCCGAGGCCGCGCCGCCGGCCGCCGGCCCGGCCGACGACCTCACCGCCCAGCTCGAGGCGCTCGCCAAGCTGCGCGACCAGGGCATCCTCACCGACGAGGAGTTCGCGGCGAAGAAGGCCCAGATCCTCGGGATCTGACGCCGCTCGACGCGCGACCGACGGGCCGCTCCGCCTCCGGGCGGGGCGGCCCGTCGTCGTTGCCGGGCCTTAGCGGGCCCGACGCACCGGCAGCACCCGCAGGATCCGCTGCTGCGGCTTCGTCGACGACGTCGCGTTGCGCGCGACGACCTGCATGGTCCACCTGCCGCTGCGCACATCGTGGCCCTTGACGCGGCCGATGATGCGGATGCTGTTGCGCCCCGCGTCGCCGCCCTTGCGGCCCGCCTTGAGGCGCAGCACGTAGCGGATGCGCTTCTGCTTCGAGAGGCGCTTGGTGAAGGTGATCGTGACGTCGGCGTTCTGGTTGAGGCGGTAGAGGATGCGCGTGCCGCGCCGCGGCTTGAACGCGCGCTTCGTGGCGCGCAGACCGGTGATGGCGAGCGGGACGCCGGGCGTCGGGCCGATGTAGGGGCTCGGCGGGTTCGGCCCGGGTTCCGGGATCGGCAGCGGCGCGGGGCCGGGCGGCGTCGGGCCGGGCGAGGGACCCGGCGGGGTCGGGCCCGGCTGCGGGTTCACGTCGGGGTTGACGAGCTGCGTGTAGGTGACCGCGGCCGTCTGGTTCGCGCTCATCGTGACGAGGCAGAGCAGCGCCGACGGCTTCGTCGCCGAGCACGCGCCGCCCCAGCTCTCGAGCTGGCTGCCGAGCAGCGGCAGCGCGTCGAGCTGCACGATCGAGCCGAGCAGGAACGACGCGGCGCACGAGCCGCCCACGCCGAATCCGCAGCCGATGCCCGAGGGCGACGAGGTGAGCCCGCCGCCGCCGGTGCCGCCGACCGACGTCGTCAGCGTGGCCATCGGCGCGCTGTCGGTGAAGAACGCCTGCGCCGTCGTCGGGGTGCGCACCGTCAGCGCGCAGTCGTCGTCGGTGCCGGCCTGCGCGCACTGCCCCGCCCAGGTCTGGAACCACTGCCCCGGCGAGGAGTCGGCGATCAGCTGCACGACGCTGCCGCTCGGGACGGCCTGCGTGCACGTCGACGTGCACGTCCGGTGGCCCGACGCGGGCGGCGTGGCGGGCCACTGGATCGTGACCGCGCCGGCGCCGTGGAAGCGCACGGTCACGGTCGACGCCGGCGCCGTCGGCGATGCCGACTGCGCGAGGGCCTCGCCGCCCGTCAGCGCGAACGCCGTCGCCGCGAGCGCGGCGAGGATCAGCAGGCGGAGCGGGCGGGGCGACACGCGCACGCGGCAACGGTACCACCCGCCGCCGGCGCCTCGGTGGCGCGGATCACACGACCCCGCAACGAGGAGGGGCCGCCGCGACCGCAGTCGCGACGGCCCCTCGCCCGCAGGAGCTCAGCCCTGCGAGATGCCGCCCTCGTGGCCGAAGCCGCGGACGGTCTGCACGTCGATGATCACCGCGACGCCGTTCTTGTCGGGGTCGTAGCCCTGCTCGGGCCCACCGATGCCGGCGTAGACCTCGTCGTTGCGCGACGCGTCGACGCGGGCGGTGCCGCGCATCGACAGCATGATCGGGTTGCCGCCCGGATCGAAGAACGACACGGTCACCTTCGGGTTCGCGCCGATCGCGGCGGCGAGGCCGTCGTTCGGGTTGCGCGCCCAGACCGCGAGCTCGTGCGGGCTGATCACGTGCGTCGAGCCGCGGTGCGAGACGGCGGGATAGCCGTCCTGGTCGATGTAGCCGATGGCGGGAGCGCGACCCGCGCGCTCGAGGCTGCCGTCGATGACGTTCTGGATGTCGCCGGTGATGTCGATGGACATGGTGCTCCTGGGATTCGGTAGGTCCGCGGGATGCAACGCCGCCGTGCGCGTCGCTATTCCCGTCGCCTCCGGCTGCACCCCGTGCAGCGGCCGATTCGCGCCGGCGACCGACGACCCGGACGGGTCGGGGACGTCGCGCTTCTCAGGAACCTCTCAGATTGCAGGCCCACGCTGGTGGTGGGTCCTGTAGGCCCGCACACAAGGGGGTTGGGCATGCGCAAGGCACTACTCACGTTGCTGGCATTCGGCGCACTCGCCGTGGCGGCATCGCCAGCGGCGGCGACGACGAAGACGCTCGTCGGCACCGTCGGTCCGGGCTACACGATCACCTTCATGCTCAACGGCGCGACGCTGAAGACGATCAAGGCCGGCACGTACAAGTGGGTGGTCGACGACAAGTCATCCATGCACAACTTCTCGATCGACGGCCCTGGCGTCGAGCAGGATCTGACGTCCGTCGGCTTCGTCGGTCGGAAGAGCGGCACGTTCAAGCTGACGAAGGGGCTGTACACCTACGAGTGCACGCCGCATCAGGCCGTGATGAAGGGCACGTTCAACGTCACGTAGCCCGCGAGCGTCGCGCGGTGGCCCTCGCCGACGGC
>JBPCSR010000047.1:0-4664 GCA_051006935.1 Gaiellales bacterium | reverse complement strand
GTGCCCGAGCCCGTGCAGAACCTGATCGGCATGCAGGAGCTGCGCCTGGCGATCGCGCCGCTCGGCGCCGTCGTCGTGCAGGTCGGCAAGGACGGGGTGCGCATCACGGGCACGGGGATCACGCTCGACGAGGCGCGGGCGCTGCGCGAGCGGCTCGACGGCGTCATCGCGACGCCGACGCGCGACGAGCTGCGCCTGCCCGTGGGGGAGTCCGGCTCACCCGCGGATCGGGCGCGCGAATTGGCGGATGGTATTATCGGTCTGCGTTCGGAAGCGCCCTGAACCGCGCTGCTCGCCCGTCCGCCCCACGATCTCACCATCCGCTCCGGAGTCTCCGACCACATGCGCAAAGCCCTCTCGCTCGTCGTCCTGCTTGCCGCCGTCGCCGCGTTCGCGACGGCCTGCGGCGGGTCCGGCAGCAGCACGCCCACCGTGCCGTCCGGCGACGTCGCCGTCGTCGGCGACCAGAAGATCTCGCAGGAGCAGTTCGACCAGCTCTACCAGTCGGCGGTCAAGCAGGGCGTGGCGAACGGCCAGAAGGCGCCGAAGAAGGGCTCGACCGAGGAGAAGACCCTCCAGCAGCAGGTCCTGCAGAGCCTCGTGCAGAACGCGGAGATCAGCCAGGAGGCCGACGCCAAGGGCATCAAGGTCGACCAGAAGAAGGTCCAGGACGACCTCAAGGCGTTCAAGCTCCAGTGCTGCCAGGCCAAGCAGGCGAAGTACGAGTCGTACCTCAAGGCCCAGGGGCTGACCGAGGAGCAGCTGACGCAGCAGTTCGAGCTGCGCCAGCAGGCCCAGGCGCTCTACGACGCCATCACGAAGGACGTGAAGGTCACCGACGAGCAGGCCCAGAAGCAGTACGACAAGGACAAGACCACGAAGTACACGTCGGCCCGCTCGCGCAAGGTCGCGCACATCCTGCTCGACGTGCCGCCGAAGGGGAAGGCCACCGCCGCCGACTGCGCCAAGGCCGCCGAGGTGCTCAAGCTCGTCCAGGCGCCGGGTGCGAACTGGAACGCGCTGGTCAAGCAGTACTCGGCCGATCCGGGCTCGAAGAACACCGGCGGCGTGTACACGATCACCGACGACCAGAACTGGGACGCCGACTTCCGCAAGGCGTCGTTCGCGCTCAAGAACACCGGCGACATCACGGACCCGCCGGTCAAGTCGCAGTTCGGCTGCCACATCATCAAGGCGCTCGGGCCGATCAAGCCGGCCGCGACGAAGGCGTTCAAGGACGTCAAGCAGCAGATCATCGACGAGCTGACGCAGACCGAGAAGAACGCGGCCGCGACGAAGTGGTTCGACGGCGTCCAGAAGGACTACGCCTCGAAGTCGGCGTTCGCCAAGGGCTACTCGCTGCCGCCGCAGCAGACGACCTCGACGTCCACCTCCGGGTAGGTGTCGGCGAGACGCCTCGTCGCGCTGGGCGGGGGCGACCCGGCCGGCGTGCCGGCGCTCGCGCTCGAGGAGCTGGTCGCAGCCGGTGCCGCCGATGTGCGCTGCGCCGCGCTCGAGGCCTTCCTGGCCGAGCGGGGCGTGGTGCACGATGCGGCGGCGCCGCTGATCGCGGCGGACGACCTGGCCGCGTGGCGCCTCGTCCGCGATGATGCGTCGCTCGAGCCGGCGCTCGACCGCGAGGCGCTCGCCGCGCGCGCCACGGCGCAGGCGCTGGGACGGCTCGGGGAGATCACGGTGCGCCGGCGCCGCGACTGTCCGTGGGACCGCGAGCAGACGCCGGCGACGATCGTGCCGCACACGATCGAGGAGGCGTACGAGCTGGCCGATGTGGCGCTGGCCGGGCCGCCCGATGCGAAGCTCGTCGACGAGCTCGGCGACGTGCTCTTCCAGTCGTTCATCCTCAGCGTGATGACGCGCGAGGCCGGCGCGGGCGACCTGTCCGACGTCGCCGAGGGCATCGCCGACAAGCTCGTGCGCCGCCATCCCCACGTGTTCGGCGCGGCGTCGGCCGAGACGAGCGCCGCGGTCCTGCGCACCTGGGAGGGCATCAAGCGCGAGCAGGATGGGCGCGAGGGGATCTTCCACGACATCCCCGCGTCGCTGCCGACGCTGCTCGGCGCGCTCAAGACCCAGAAGCGCGCCTCCGCCGTGGGCTTCGACTGGGACGCCTGGGCCGGGGCGGAGGAGGCCACGCGCGCGGAGCTCGACGAGCTCGTCGCGGCGCTCGCCGACCATCCGGTCGACGGCCCGGAGGCGGCGCCGGCCGTGCGCGACGAGGCCGGCGATGTGCTGTTCGCCGCCGTCAACCTGCTGCGGCTGGTCAAGGTCGATCCCGAGACCGCCCTGCGCGGCGCGGCGGCGCGCTTCCGGGCCCGCGTCGAGGAGGCCGCGCGCATCGCCGACGAGAAGGGCTTCGCCTTCGCCGACCTCCCGCTCGACGAGCAGGAGCGGTACTATCGCGCCGCCAAGGAGCGGCTCGCCCGCACACCCCCTGAAGGAGCACGATGAGCGTCATCACCTCGGTCCACGGACGGCAGATCCTCGATTCGCGCGGCAACCCGACGGTCGAGGTCGACGTGATCCTCGAGGACGGCGCGCGCGGCACCGCGGCGGTGCCGTCCGGCGCCTCGACGGGGCAGTGGGAGGCCGTGGAGCTCCGCGACGGCGGCGACGCGTGGATGGGCAAGGGCGTGACGCAGGCCGTGGCCAACGTCAACGGCGAGATCGCGGGCCGACTGCAGGGCCTCGAGGCCGACGACCAGCGCGCGATCGATGCGGCGCTGCTCGACCTCGACGGCACCCCGAACAAGGGCCGCCTCGGCGCGAACGCGATCCTCGGCGCCTCGCTGGCCAGCGCGCACGCCGCGGCGGCGTCGAACCACGTGCCGCTGTACGTGCAGGTCGGCGGCTCCGACGCGCACGTCCTGCCGGTGCCGATGATGAACGTGATCAACGGCGGTGCGCACGCGGACAACGCGCTCGACCTGCAGGAGTTCATGATCATGCCGGTCGGCGCACCGTCGTTCGCGGAGGCGCTGCGCTGGGGCGTCGAGACGTTCCACGCGCTGCGCGCCGATGTGAAGCAGCGCGGTCTCTCCACGGCCGTCGGCGACGAGGGCGGCGTCGCGCCCGACCTGTCGTCGAACGAGGAGGCGCTCAAGCTGATCATGGGCGCCATCGAGCGCGCGGGGTACACCCCAGGCACCGATATCGCGATCGCGCTCGACCCGGCGATGACCGAGCTCTACGACGAATCGGCCGGCCTCTACCGCCTGCCCGGCGACGGCCGCGACCTGACGAGCGAGGAGATGGTCGCCTTCTGGGTCGACCTCGCCGACCGCTATCCGATCGTGTCGATCGAGGACGGCTGCTCGGAGGATGACTGGGACGGCTGGGCGCTGCTCACCTCGACGCTCGGCGACCGCGTGCAGCTCGTCGGCGACGATCTCTTCGTCACCAACCCGGAGCGCCTGCGGATGGGCATCGAGAAGGGCGCCGGCAACGCGCTGCTCGTGAAGGTGAACCAGATCGGCTCGCTGTCGGAGACGGCCGACGCGATCGACGTGGCGCGCGGCGCGGGCATGCGCGCGGTGATGTCGCACCGCTCGGGCGAGACCGAGGACGTGACGATCGCCGATCTCGCCGTGGCCTTCAACACGGGGCAGATCAAGACGGGCGCGCCGTCGCGCTCGGATCGCGTGGCGAAGTACAACCGGCTGCTCCGCATCGAGGAGCAGCTCGGCTCGCGCGCGGTCTATCCGGGCCGCTCGGCGTTCGCGCAGACGCGCTGAGTGACGGTTTCGTAACAGCGTGATCCGGGTCGCCGTGCGGGCGCAGGGATCGCCCGCGCGCGCACGTATTCACGGACACCGGCCGTCCAGCCGGCTTCCGCATGAGCACGCAGACCCGCACCGTCCGCTACGACAGGCACCGCCGGCGTGCTGCGGCCCGGCGGCGTCGCGTGCTGCTGCTGCTCGTGCTCGCGGTGGCGTTCACCGTCGTCGGCGTGGCGCTGGCGTATCCCAAGCTGCGCACCGTGACGCCGGAGGCGGCGCCGAAGCCCGCCTCCGTCGCGAAGCCCGCCAAGGCGAAGGCCGAGGCTGTGAAGCCCGCGGCCGCCGGCACGACGATGGACGACGCGTCCGCGGCCGCCTCGGCCGACACCGCGACCACGGCGACCGCGGCCGGCGGCGGGATCGGCGCCAACGGCCTGCCGATCGTCACCACGAAGCAGCCCGACTGGCAGCCCACCCCGCAGGCCCAGGCGGCGATCGATCGCGCCATGGCGCACGGCCGCCCGCCGCAGTTCCTCGTCTCGTCGTTCGACGGCGCCGCCGACATCGACATGTACCGCATCTGGCTCCCGCTCGCCCAGCGGCTCGGCGCGCGCTTCACCTTCTTCGTCAGCGGCATCTACATGCTGCTGCCGCAGTACAAGGACGCCTATCAGCCGCCGCACAAGCCCGTGGGCTTCTCGAACCTTGGCGGGTACGCCGAGCTGGCCGGCTCGAAGGGCGCGCTGCAGAATCTGCGCGACAACTGGGAGGCCTTCAACGTCGCCCGCATGATGGGCAACGAGATCGGCTCGCACTACGTCTCGCACATCTGCGACGAGTCGAACACGTGGACGACGTCCGACTGGGTGAGCGAGTCCTCGCAGTGGGAGCGCCTGATGCTCGACGTGAGCGCGGTCAACCACCTGG
>JBPCSR010000046.1:0-11330 GCA_051006935.1 Gaiellales bacterium | reverse complement strand
CGTCGAGGAGATCGTGATGGTGCGCAACCGCCTCGAGGCGAACGACGACGGCTCGCTGCGCGCCGTCGCGACGGACGCGACGGAGACGATCCCGTGCGGCCTCGTGCTGCGCAGCGTAGGCTACCGCGGCCTGCCCGTCGACGGCGTGCCGTTCGACGACAAGCGCTGCGTGATCCCGCACGCGGCCGGCCGCGCGCTCGGCGAGGACGGCGCCCCGGTGCCCGGCGTCTACTGCACCGGCTGGATCAAGCGCGGCCCGAGCGGCGTGATCGGCACGAACAAGAAGGACGGCGTCGAGACCGCCGACGCGCTGCTCGAGGACCTCCACGCCGGGCGCCTCCACACGCCGGCCGACGCGAGCCTCGCCGCCGTCGAGCGCCTGATCGCCGACCATCGGCCCGAGGCCGTCGAGTACGCGCACTGGCTCGACATCGACGCGCACGAACGCGAGCGCGGCGAGGGGGCCGGCCGGCCGCGCATCAAGATCTGCTCGTGGGAGGACCTGCTCGCGAATCGCTGAGCGCGCGACGCGACGACAGCCGTCACGGCTCGCCGTGATGCGGCGTGGTGCGGCCGCCCCAGCGGCGCGGGATGCGCGCCTCGACGACGTGCACGACCCACGCCCAGAGCACGATCAGGATCGCCCCGGTCACGACGGGGAAGACGAGGTACTCCGTGTGCTGCGCGGCGGGCGTGACGACGATGATCAGCGCCGTCGCGCAGGCCGGCGGGTGGAGGCAGCGGCAGGCGCGCATGACGAGCAGCGCCAGGCCGAGCGCGACCGCACCCGCGAGCTCGAGCTGGCCGCCGAGCATCGCGGCCGTCGTCAATCCGATCGCCGCGGCGATTGCCTGCCCGCCGATCACGTTCCACGAGCGCGCCACGGTCATGCCCGGCTGGACGAAGATGATCGCGATCGACGCCGCCAGCGGCGCGACGAAGAGTGGCGCGTCCATCACGCGCATCGCCATGCCGTGCAGGTAGAGCAGCCCGCCGATCGCGACTGCGGCGCCGAGCATCTCGATGGGCGAGATGACCGCGCGGCTCGGGATGATCCGCGCCCAGATCGTGGTGGACTCCGTCGAACCCATGCGCGGGGGTTTCGCCCCGGCCCCGGCCGTCCCTGCCCCGGTAGCATCCCCGCGGGCGGTTAGCTCAGCTGGTCAGAGCACCTGCGTTACACGCAGGGGGTCGCCGGTTCGAACCCGGCACCGCCCACCTCAGGACTGTCCGAGCTCGCCGAGGATCTCGCCGTAGCGCTGGTCGCGCCACTGGAGCGCGGCCTTCACGCCCTCGCTGCGGACGATCTCGTCGAAGGCGTTCTGCTCCGGCGTCTGGGCGCCGTTGAGCATCGCGGAGAGGTCGAGGTTCGCCTCGACGGCCTCGAGCAGGCCGGCCGCCTTCTGCGCGCGGTTGAGCGCCGACTTCGTCAGCTCCAGCACGCGCAGCGGCGTCGGCGCGATGCGCGCGATCCACTCGCCGACCTCGGCCTCGAGCCGGTCGGCGGGGACGACGCGGTTCGCGATGCCCCAGTCGAGCGCCGTCTGCGCATCGATCGTGTCGCCGGTGAGGAGCAGCTCGCGGGTGCGGCGCTCGCCGATCACGTACGGCATCAGCAGCGTGACCGGCCCCGAGCCGTAGCGCACCTCGGGCTCGCCGAAGCGCGCGTCGTCGGTGCAGAGCAGGAGATCGCAGGCCATCGCGATCTCCATGCCGCCCGCCAGGCACCAGCCGTGCACCGCGGCGATGGTGGGCTTGGAGAGGCTCCACAGCTTCATCGTGACCGCGACGTCGCGCGCGAGCACCTCGTGCCACTCCGTGATCGTCGGCTCGCCCTCCAATGCCTCCTGCTCGAGGTCGTAGCCCGCGCAGAAGGCGCGCCCGGCGCCGCGCACGACGACGATGCGCACCGCGTCGTCGGCCTCGGCGCGGTCGAGCGCCGCCTCGAGCTGATCGACGAGCGCGTACGTCATCGCGTTGAGCTTGTCGGGCCGGTTGAGCGTGATCCACGCGGACGGGCCGCGGGTCTCGTAGAGGACGAGGTCGTCGGGCATGACGGGAGACTAGACGCCGCACGCATGCAGTCGTGGTACCACCATGGTACCATCCGCGCATGGCCATCAACCTCCGCCTCACGCCGGAGGAGCAGGAGCTCCTCGACGCGCTCGCCCGCGACACCGGCATGTCCAAGAACGACATCCTGCGGCAGGCGCTCGTCGAGAAGGCCGCGCGCTCCGGCCACCGCGCCAAGGTCGACGCGTCGTTCGAATGGGCCGTCACGCGGTACGGCGACGTGCTCCGCCGCCTCGGCGAGGCATGACGAAGCCGACGCCGCTCCTCACCGGCGAGGACCTGCTCCGCTTCGCCGACGCGATGGGCCTGATCGTGCGCGATGAGGGCCTGCTCGTCTCCGCCGCGATCCGCCCGGCGATAAGCGCCTTCGGCCGGGATCTCTACCCCGACGTCGTCACGCGCGCCGCGGTGGTGATGCACTCGATCGTCGCGCACCACCCGCTGGTGGACGGGAACAAGCGCCTCGGCTGGGTGGCGCTGATCACGACGCTCTCGATCAACGACATCGTGCTCGACGTGGACGACGACGAGGCGTTTGCGCTCGTGATCCGCGTCGCCGAGGGATCGGCCGACGTCGACGACATCGCCGCGCAGGTCCACGTCTGGATCGCCAAACAGCGCTGAGCCGGGGTACGCTCCCGCCCGTGGCCGACACGATCATCCCCGGCGCACCCGCGGGCGTGCGCCTGCGACCGCACCTCGACACGCTTGCCGTCTACACGCCCGGCGCGTCGACCGGCGTGCCGGAGGGCGTGCCGATCGTGAAGCTGTCGTCGAACGAGGGCGCGGAGGGGCCGACGCCCGCCGCGCTCGCGGCGCTGGCCGCCGAGGCGTCCGAGCTGCACCGCTACCCCGACTCGGGCGACCTGCATGCGGCGCTCGCCGCGACATACGGACTGCCGCTCGACATGGTCGCGGCCAGCCCGGGGGCCGACATGTCGATCGCGTACCTCGCCGCCGCCTTCCTCGGCCCCGGCGACGACGTCGTCTTCGCCTGGCCCGCCTTCGTCTCGTACGCCTTGACCGCGGAGAAGCAGCAGGCCAACCAGATCCGCGTGCCGCTGAGGGACGACACGCACGATCTCGACGCCATGCTCGCCGCGATCACGCCGCAGACCAGCATGGTGTACGTCTGCAACCCGAACAACCCGACGGGCACGTACGTCACGCGCGACCGGCTGCGCGCGTTCGTCGAGGCCCTGCCCGAGCACGTCGTGTGCGTGGTCGACGAGGCGTACTGCGACTACGTCCTCGAGGACGACTACCCGAACGCGCTCGAGGAGTACGTGAAGGCCGGGCACCCGCGCGTCGCCGTGCTGCGCACGTTCTCGAAGATCCACGGCCTCGCCGGGCTGCGCGTCGGCTGGCTCGCCGCACCCGCGTGGATCGTGGACGCGAGCATCCGGGTGCGCGGCCCCTTCGACGTGAACGCGATGGCGACCGTGGCGGCGATCGCCTCGCTCGGCGAGCCCGCCGAGATCGAGCGCCGCGCACGCGAGAACGCGGTGCGGCGCGAGTCCCTCCGCGCGAAGCTCATCGAGGCGGGCGTCACCTCGACCGGCGCCGCGAACTTCCTCACCGTCACCGTCGACGACGCGCAGGCCGCGACGGCGGCGCTGATGCAACGCGGCGTGATCGTGCGCCCGCTCAACGGCTTCGGCGCGCCCGACAAGATCCGCATCACGATCGGCTCCGACGCCGAGATGGACGTCGCCGAGCCGATCATCGTCGAGGTCCTCGGCGGCTAGCGGCGCCCGCCGGCCGGCGCCCCGCCCGGCTGCGCGAGCATGAGGTCGGCGAGCACCACGCCGTCCGGGATCACAATGCCCGCCGCGTGGAACGCGACGACGAGGCGCTCGCGCAGGGCGCGCTGGATCGGGATCTGATGCTCGGGGAGCGCACGCTCGGTGATGCGCACGAGCAGCGCGTCGCCCGCGACGACGTCGATGCCCATGAAGACGGGCGGCGCGACGACCTTGGCGGCGAACTCCGGCTCCGCGACGAAGCCCGCGCCGACCTCGTCGACCACGCGGCGTACGACGTCGAAATCGGTCGTCGTGGCGACCGGGATGTCGACGATCGCGAGGCTCCAGCCCTGTGAGCGGTTCGCGACGCTGAGGATCTCGCCGTTGCGGAGGTACCAGATGACGCCGGTGAAGTCGCGCACGCGCGTCGTGCGCAGCGCGACCTCCTCGATCGTGCCCGTCACCGCGTCGAACTGCACGACGTCGCCGACGCCGTACTGGTCCTCGATGATCAGGAAGATCCCCGCGAGGTAGTCCTTGACGAGCGTCTGCGCGCCGAACGCGAGCGCGACGCCGACCACGCCCGCGCTCGCCAGGAGCGGCGTGATGTTCACGCCCATCAGCTGCAGCACGATCAGCAGCGCGTTGATCCAGATCAGGAGCAGGAGGACGCTGATCAGCAGGGTGCCGATCGCCTGCGCGCGCTGCGCCATGCGCGTGGCGCGCACGCCGGGCGCGAGGTCGCCGTCGCGGTCCTGCTGCGCCAGGTGCTTGGCCTCGGACCGCGCGACGGCACGGGCCACGACGCGGCGGATCACGCGCCGCACGAGGATCGTCAGCGCAACGGCGACGAGCACGGTGATCGCGATGCGCAGCGGCTCGGCCTCCCGGACCCAGTCGAGCATGGTCTGGAGCGCGTTCGCGAGCGGGGTGGCGGCGACGGGCATCGGCGCGATCATGGCAGGTCAGGCGAACGTGATCACGCTGCGGATGCCGTCCTGGGCCTCCATCAGCTCGAACCCGCGGTTCACCTCGTCGAGCGTGATGCGGTGCGACAGGAGCGCCTCGACGTCGATGCCGCCGTTCAGCCAGTGGTCGACGAGCAGCGGCACCTGGGTGCGGCCCTTGACGCCGCCGAACGACGAGCCGGTGACGCGGCGGCCGGTGATCAGGAAGCGCGGGATCACCTCGAGCAGCTCGCCCTTGCCCGCCACGCCGCACATCGTCGCGAGACCCCACGCCTCGCGCGCGCTCTCGACGGCCTGGCGCATCACGTGGACGTTGCCGGTCGCCTCGAACGTGTAGTCCACCCCGTAGCCGCCGGTCTGCTCCTTGAGCCAGTCGACGGTGTCGGGGCCGCCGATGCGGGTCTCCGTCGCGCCGTGGTGCAGGGCGTCCTGAAGGCGGTTCTCGGCGAGGTCGATCGCGATGATGCGCTCGGCGCCGGCGAGGCGCGCGCCGATCACGCAGCCGAGTCCGACCAGGCCGCAGCCGAACACGGCGACCGTCGAGCCGCGCTCGACCTGCGCCGTGTAGAGCGCCGCGCCGATGCCCGTCGAGAGACCGCACGCGAACGGCGCGCAGCCGTCGAGCGGCGCCTCCGGGCTCACCTTGGCGAGCGCGATCTCGGGCATCACGGTGTACTCGGCGAACGTCGAGGTGCCCATGAAATGGCGCAGCTCCTCGCCGCCGCGCGAGAGGCGCGCCGTGCCGTCGGGCAGGTAGCCGAGGCCCTGCTGCTCGCGGATCGCGATGCAGCGGTTCGTGCGCGGGCTCAGGCAGTGGATGCACGCGCCGCACTCCGGCGCGAACAGGGTGATCACGTGATCGCCGGGCCGCACCATCGTGACGCCCTCGCCGACCTGCTCCACGACGCCCGCGCCCTCGTGGCCGAGCACGCACGGCGCGTAGCCCGTCGGGTCGGCGCCCGAGGCGGTGTAGAGGTCGGTGTGGCAGACGCCGCAGGCCTCCAGCCGCACGAGCACCTCCCCCGCCTTCGGCTCGGCCAGGTCGACCTCCTGGACCACGAGCGGCTGACCGAACTCCTCGAGCACTGCGGCGCGGATCTTCATGGCGGAAAGCCTACGGGACGGCGCACCGGCGGGAGACCCCGGTGTCGGCGCGCACCCATCGTGCGACGATCGCTCGCTACCCTTGGGTCGCGATGCCGATCGACCGCCGCCTGCCGACGCTCCTCCAGATGCTCGCGCTCGCCGGCGCGATCGGCATCTCCGGCTACCTCACGTACACGAAGGCGACGAACGGCATCCCGCCCTGCACCGTCGGCGGCGGCTGCGCGGCCGCGCTCTACTCGCCGTGGGGCTACCTCGCCGGCATCCCGCTCGCGTACATCGGGCTGACCGCGTCGATCGTCCTCCTGCTCGCCTCGCCCTGGCGCAGCCTCGAGCTGCGGGCCGTCAGCTTCGTGCTGTTCCTGATCGGCGCGATCTTCACGATCTACCTCCGCTACGTCGAGCAGGCGCACTTCAACGGGCACATCTGCGCGTGGTGCGTGTCGTTCATGGCGTTCTGGTGGATCGCGGGCGCCTTCGAGCTGGTGCGCCTGATCCGCCAGCCGGGCGACGCCGAGCCCGAGGCCGAGCCGGCCTGAGGCGGGGACCGGGCACCGGCAACCGATGTCCGCACGGCCGTTCGCCCGCGCGCTCTACGCCCTCACCGCGCTCGTCGCCGCCGTCGGCACCGCACTCGCGTTCGGCATCGCCGGGTTCGGCACCACGATCCACGCCGTCGGCACGCCGGGCCTGTTCGACGACGCGGGGCAGGACGGCGTCGGCCGGCTGGCCGACATGGCGAGCTACTTCACCGAGTGGAGCAACGTGCTGGTGGCGATCGTCTTCGCGCTGCTCGCGGTGCGGACGGCGGGGCGCGGCCGCCTCGTCCGCGTGCTGCTGTTCGACGCGCTGCTGATGATCCTCATCTCGGGCCTCGTCTACAACGCGATCATCGCCCCGAGCGTCCCTGCGCGGCATGGCCTCGACCTGCTCTCGACGACGCTCGAGCACACCGTCACGCCGCTGCTCGCGCTGGCCGTGTGGACCGTGCTCGGGCCGCGCGGCTGGCTGACGCGCTCCCTGATCCTCCCGACGCTCGTGATCCCGATCGCGTGGGTCGTCGCGACGCTGATCCGCGGCGCGATCATCGACGCCTATCCCTACGGCTTCATGAACGTCGTCGAGCTCGGCTACCCGCTGGCGCTGTTCAACGTCCTCGTGATCCTGCTGATCGGCATCGGCCTGTGCGTCGCGCTGGTCGGCGTGGACCGCCTCGCCCGGCGCTGGACCCCGTCCTGACCTAGGACTCGTCGGCCGGCGGCGCCGTGCCGCGCAGGAGCAGCACCGCGACGCCCACGCCGATCACGGCGGTGACCACCGACGGGATCATCGCGTACGCGACCGCCACGTCGAACGCCTTGGTGACGATCGCGTCGACGTGCTCGCCCGCCGCGGGCACGATGTCGGCCGCCCGCGCACTGCCCGTGAGCACGTCGAGGAACTCGCCGAGCTGCTTGAACGACGGATCGTGCTTCTCCAGCAGGTGCGTGAGCTCGACGCGGGCGCGCGTCTGGAAGATCGCGGTCGCGAGCGCCACGCCCAGCGAGCCGCCGATCATGCTCGACGCCTTGTAGACGCCCGAGGCCACGCCCTCGCCCGCACCGTCGGGATCCTCCACGGCGACCGCCGCGCACGGCGTGATCTGCAGGCCGATGCCCGCGCCGAGCAGGAGGAACGGCGCGATCAGCTGGTTGTACGAGCCCGACAGGTCGAGCATCAGCACCGAGGCGATCGCGAGCAGCACCATGCCGGCGGCAGTCGGCAGCCACGGCCCGAAACGCAGGCCGAGGCGCGTGCCGAACGGGTTGACGAGCAGGATCGGGATCGTCGCCGGCAGCAGCATCACGCCGGCGCGCAGCGGACTCATGTCCTCGACGACCTGGAGGTAGAGCGCCATGAAGAAGATCGCGGCGCCGAAGACGATGTTGGCGATCAGGTTCGCGAGGACCGCGCCGTCGAAGCGGCCGCGACGGAAGATCGAGAGCAGGACGACGGGGTTGCGCACGCGGCGCTCGATCAGCACGAACGCGACGAGCAGCGCGAGCGCGACGAGGAAGTACGCCCCGAGCGCGCGCGGACTCGCGGTGTCGGCCTGCACGAGGCCGTACGAGATGAGGCCGATGCCGCCGACGAGGGTGATCACGCCGCCGATGTCGATGCTGCGGTCGGCCCCCTCCTCGCACGACTCGGGCGTGGTGCGCCACATCAGCGCGAGCGCGACGATGCCGATCGGGAGGTTGATCCAGAAGATCCACTGCCACGAGAGCGCGGCGATCAGGAGTCCGCCGACAAGCGGCCCGATCGCCTGCGCGCCCCAGCACGTCGCGATCCAGGCGCCGATCGCGGTGTCGCGCTCGCGGCCGGTGAACGTCACCGCGACGATGGCGAGCGCGGACGGCAGGATCGCGGCCGCGCCGACGCCCTCGATCACGCGGCCGAGGATCAGCAGGTTCGCGTCCTGCGCAAGACCCGCGACGACGGAGCCGACGAGCACGAGGATCGTGCCGATCGCGAAGATCAGGCGCCGCCCGAAGATGTCGCCGAGCTTGCCGCCGACGATGATCAGCGAGCCGGCCAGGAAGTACCCGTTGACGGCCCACTGCAGCGTGTCCATCGATCCGCCCAGCGCGCGGCCGATCGTCGGCAGCGCGAGCGAGATGTCGGACGCCGTCACCCAGACGAGCGCCGTGACGGCGCAGATCGCGACGAGCGAGAGCCAGCGGTTCGGGGAGGTGGAGAGCAACGGCATGCGCGGAACGGTACTCCGCGAACCACCCGGATCAGGCGCCGGTCAGCGCAGCTGCTCGGCGAGCCAGCGCGAGTAGACGGCGCGGCCGGGGGCGTACAGGTGGTTCGGGTCGGAGTAGCCGCCGTCGTAGAGCCTGCCCAGCACGGTCTTCGGCGGGAACAGGAGCGGCACGCCGAAGGTGCGCCGGAACTCCTCGAAGTACGCCTGCGACGGCTCCGGGTCGAGGAAGCGCGGCATCAGCGTGAAGTACACGCGCAGGTGGTGCGCACGGGCCCACGCGACGAGCTGCAGCATCGACTCGCGCTGCGCGTCGTTGTTGATCGCGCCGATCGTCCACGGCACGGGCGGGCGATCCTCCCAGGTGCCGTTCTTCGGCAGCACCTTCGCCGCCCACGACGCGTTCGCGGCGGGCTTGTACGGCCGGTCCGGGCCGGTGCACCCGTCGGAGACGCCGAGCGGCCGCTGCGCCGTGGGGATCACGACGTTCGCGTCGTTCTTGTTGGAGAGCAGGCGGTCGAGCGCGAAGTCGAGGCGCTCCTGCACCAGGTCCATCAGGTCGCGGGCGCGCAGGTACGCGGGCTCGCGCGGCTTGAGCTGCGGGTCGTCCTTGAACTCGTCGATCGGCACCAGCGCGGCGTGATCGGGGTAGTAGTCGTAGTACCGCTGCGACGTCGCCTCGACGTCGCCCTCGCGCGAGTACTCGACGACGATCGCCCTGCGGATCCCGCGCTCGGCCTCGACGTCCTTGATCTCCTGGAACATCTGCTGCGTGCCGCGCCAGCTGCGGGCCAGGTTGAGCACGGTCAGCGGCGGCGTCGCGCCGTTGCTCATCACCGTCGAGACCTCCTGCGGCGACACGCCCCACTTCGTGCGCGAGGTGCCCACCACGACCACGTCGACGGGACCGCGGTAGTTGTAGATCTGCCGGTACACGCACTTCAGCGACGCGTAGCGCACGGCCGGCTGGTCGGACCACGCGACCAGCGCGAACACCCCGAGCAGCGTGACGGCGAGCAGCGCGCCGGCGCCGAGCTGGATCAGGTGGCGGTGGCGGGGGGTCATGCGGCTAGTAGTTGGCGTACACCGGGGTCAGCGCGTCGAGCGGGTAGTTGAGCAGCACCAAGAGCCAGGCGAGGATGCCGAGGACGATGTAGACGAGCAGCTGGTGCCCGCTCACCCAGTCTGCCACCCGCGTGGCGAATGCCGCCCAGCGCTCCTCCATCAGACCACCCCTCTCATGCGACGTGGATCCCCACGAACGACAGGACATAGCGCGCCAGCACGCGGTTCGACGGCTGGTTCGCGATCGTCGACATCAGGCTGACGAACGTGAGCGTGATCACGATCCCGCCGACGCGCCGCACGACGTAGGGCATCGGGATCGGCGGCCGCTTCTTCGTGCGGTACCACGCCGTCAGCGCGAGCGCCGAGCCGTGGCCCACGCCCCAGAACAGGTAGCCGATCGTGGTGCGGTGCCAGAGGCCGATCAGCGTGAAGGTGACGATCAGGGACAGCGCCGTCCTGCCCGTCCGCCGCAGCATCGGCTTGAACATGTACGCCGTGATGAACTTCGACAGCGACAGGTGCCAGCGCTGCCAGAAGTTCTGGATCGAGTGGGCGATCAGCGGGAACTTGAAGTTCTCCGTGAGATCCAGGTTGAACATCCAGCCGGCGCCGATCGCGACGTCCGTGAAGCCGGAGAAGTTCACGTAGAGGTAGGCGAACGAGAAGAACGCGAACGCGAGCGCCTCGACCGGCCCGCTCCAGCCCTTGTCGTACATGGCGTCCATCGGCACGCCGAACACCCAGATCGCGGCGGTCGACTTGATCCACCCGCCGATGATGTACGCCTTGACCGCGCCCATGCCGATGCGGCCGATGCCCATCACCCAGCGGCGGACATCGGGGTCGCGCGAGAGCGCGGCGTGGTCGAACCTCTGCGAGCCGTCGATCGGACCCATCGGGAAGGCCGGGTAGAAGAGCGTGGTGGTGAGCACCTCGCGGAACGGCAGCGCGCCGAGCTTGAGGCCCTGCTTGATCGACATGTACAGCTTGAAGGTGTAGAACGACATGCCGAGGGTCGTCAGCGACGTGAACAGCACGCTGCGGGACGAGCCGGCCGGGAACGGGATCAGGTCGCCGAGCGGCGTGATCGCGTTGAGCACGAGCGGCAGCACGATCAGCCACGGCAGCCAGCCGTACTGCGGGTGCCGCCGCGTGAGCGCGTAGAGCAGCCACGCGAGCAGCGCCGTGGCGACCGCGAGGAACAGCGTCGCCGGGCTGTAGATGTAGATCAGGACGCCCGAGGTGACGAGCAGCACCGCGCGCCGGCCCTCCACCCAGCCCGCCGGCAGGATCCAGTAGACGAGGCTCGCGACGAGCGTCGTCAGGACGAGGATCTGGAAGGTGGCGAGCACGTCGGGTCAGTCGGCGCTGATCGGGCGGTGCCGCGGGCCTCGGATCCTCAGGAGGTCGCCTGCACGACGATGTCGACGATCGCTCCCACGCGGAAGTCGTCGTAGGTCTCGTCGATCGCCTCGAGCTTCGACCCGAGGTCGTTCTCCAGCTCGAACAGGAACGTCATCGAGTCGAGCGAGTCGAGCAGCCCGTCCTCCACGAGGTTCGTGTCCTCCGTCAGCTCGCCATCGACGGATCCGACCGTCGCGGCCAGCGCCTTCGTGATCGCCGCCA
>JBPCSR010000045.1:0-7141 GCA_051006935.1 Gaiellales bacterium | reverse complement strand
CGCCTCGCGCAGCGCGTTCTCGGCGGCGGACTGGATGCCGGCGTCGATCGTGAGACGGATGTTGTCGCCGGGCTTGGCGGCGCGCGAACGCACGATCGGGCCGACCGGATCGCCGAGGGCGTCGACGCGGCGCTGGAGCGAGCCGTTAGTGCCGCGCAGGTAGCGGTCGAAGTAGCGCTCGACGCCGCGCTGGCCGACGACGTCGCCGGCCTGGGCGTTGCGGTACGTGACCTGGTCCTTGATCTGCTCCGCCGAGATCTCGCCGAGCTCGCCCCACAGGTGCGGCGCCATCGGGAAGAGCTTGCCGATCTGGCCGCGCGTCTCCCGGTACGAGCGCGCCGTCCCCTCGACGATGCGCACGCCGGGGAACTGCCCCGCGCGCTCCTTGAGGTAGAAGAGCACGTCGCGGTCGACGTCCTTGGCGATCACGATCGAGTCGAACGGCGCCTTGATCGAGGCCGTGTGGATGTCGTCCTCCATCTGCGCGACGGGGATGCCGACGATGCGCGCGAGCTCCTGCAGCTGCGGATAGGCGCGCGAGCAGCCGGCCCACGCGCGCACGGTGCGTCCGCCGTCGAGCTCCTCCTGGATCACCTTGAGCCGCGCCTTGCGGCGGGCGGCAGGCAGGCTGCCGGCACGCTCGACGGCGTCGGCGACGCGTCGTGCGCGGTCGTCCGCCGTGCGCGGGTCGGCCGGCCCGGCGACGTCGCGGCCGCAGGCCGTGAGGAGCTCCGGGAAGCGCGTCGGGTCGATCGCCACCGAGTTCGACGGGCGGCTGCCGACCAGGACCTTGCCGGTGTCGTCGAGGATCTGGCCGCGCGGCGCGGGCACGTCGATGCTGCGCAGGCCGTTCGAGCTCGCCTGCGCGCGGTACGACTGCACGTCGAGCACCTGCAGCGACCAGAGGCGCAGGATCAGGACGACGACGAGCGCCGCCGCGATCACGGCGAGGATCAGGACGCGGCCTCGGATCCCGTCGCGATCGAAGCCCTCGGTGCCCTGCGGCTGCTGCGGCCGCGGTGGCGGCGGGTACGCGAGGGTCGGGTCGTCGGTGCGCGGGGTGCTCACGCCCGGCCTCCCTCGGGCACGCCGCAAATGCGGCGCAGGAGCGCGAGCACCGGGATCCCGATCAGCACGGTGATGGCGATCTCCGCGACGCCGTGCAGGAACGCGTCGCTCCAGGCGACCTCCTCGCCGGCGATGCCGACCGCGACGAGCGCGTCGCCGACGAGCGCGACGGCCGTCGCGACCAGGAGCACGGCGATGGCCATGCCCAGCGACACTCGGCGGCGGCGCTCGGCCCAGGCGCCGGCGGCCCACCCGACCGGCGTCAGCACGAGCGCCGAGGCGCCGAACGGGCCCTGCACTGCGACGTCGATCAGGAGGCCGGCGACGAAGCCCGCGACCGAGCCCCAGACCGGGCCGAAGCGCAGCGCGATGCCGACGATCACGATCAGCGCGAGGTCGGGCACCGCGCCCAGCACGCGCGCGTCGATCGCGAGCGCGATCTCGAGGTACACGGCGACGAGCAGCCCGACGGCGGGAGCCGCGACGGCCGCCGGCGAGGCGCGCGGCGGGCGCGGCTGCTCGCCCGTGTCGTCGTCCTCGAGGAGCTCCTCGTGCTCGAAGACGTCGGCCGCGCTCACGACGTGCCCCCTCCGGTCAGGACGACGACGTTGGCGAACGATCCGAGGTCGATCCACGGCACGACGAGCACGCTCTTGTACGTGTTCGAGTCGCTCTGGCGCGCCTCGCTGACGACGCCGATCGGGAGGCCGCGGGGATAGGCCGACGCGAGGCGCCCGGTCGGGTCGAGGAAGCCGCTGGTCACCACGCGGTCGCCGGGCTGCACCACGCTCGAGCCGCGCACGAAGCCGAGCACGAGCACCGACGGGTCGGCCGCGCTGGGCTGGAGGATGCCGTCGGCGCCGCGCCGGCCGGCGACGGTGGCGCCGACCGCGACGTCGGAGTTCGAGAGGAGCGCCACCGTGGCGGTGCCGGCGGTGACGCGCGTGACCTTGCCGATCAGCGCCGCCCCGCCGATGTCGGCCGTCGAGGAGACGCCCGCGAGAACGGGATCGCCGGTCTGCACGCCGGCGGTCTCGCCCGCGTCGATCACGACGGTGCTCGAGGTCAGCGAGGGCGAGCGCGCGACGACGCGCGCGGCGCGCGGCGTGTAGGCGTCGGTGGCCGGGAAGGCGGGCGACTTGATGTAGTTGAGCAGGCCGCGCAGCTCGTCGGCGTCCTGCTGGTTGACCTCCGCCTTCGACAGCTGCGCGCGCAGCGTGGCGTTCTCCGCCTCGAGCTGGTCGCGCTCGTCGCGCGCCGTGCGGATGTCGCCGAACCAGCCGATCAGGTCGCGGACCGGCTGCGTGATGCGTGTGGCGACCTCCTGCACGGCCGACGTGCCGTCGGCGGCGGTGCCCTGCGCCGAGACGACGTCGGCCTGCGCGCGGATCGAGAACGTCACGAGCAGGAGCGCTGCGGCGACGAGCACGACCGGAACGGCGCGACGGGCGAGGCGGGTGCGGGCGGTGGGCGTCCGGGGACTGTCCATAGGCGGAGGGGCGCGCACGCACGCGCCCCGCTGAACGCGGCTTCAGCAGGCCCAAGTCTACCGGCCGCGCCGTTCGCGGTCGGTGGCACGGCTCTCCCCCGCGCCGGGCGGCTCCGTGACGCTAGGCCACGTGGCCGTCGAACGGGAGCCCGGCCTGGACCCACGCCTGCGAGCCGCCGTGCAGGTTCGCGCAGCCGGCACGCCCCGCGGCGGCGAAGGCGTCGGCCGCCTGGCGCGAGCGCGCGCCGGAGCGGCAGACGAAGACGGTGGCGTCGGCGTCGGGCAGCTCGCGCCAGCGCTGGGCGAGCTCGCTGAGCGGCAGGTGGACGGCGCCCGGGATCCGCCCCGCCTCCCACTCGTCGCGCTCGCGCACGTCCACGAGCAGCGCGCCGGTCCGCTGCAGCTCCTGCACCTCGGCTGGGAGCAGGTCGGGCGCGTCGTCGGGTTCGAGGTCCATGCGCCCTCCTCAGGCCTCGTCCACGGCGGTGCGCGCGAACGCGATCGCCTGGTCCGCGGTGGTCAGCTCGCCCGCCGCCTGCTCCTCCGCGATCAGCGCCAGGAGGCGGCCGATCTCGGGACCGGGGTCCTGCCCGAGCGCCGCGGCGAGATCGTCGCCGCGCACGAGCGGCGGCAGCGGCGGCTCCGCGAGCGCCAGCGCCATCGCGGCGGCCGTCTGCTCGTGACGTCGGATCCAGCGCTGCCGGGCCCGGGTGCCGCGGGTCGACCAGCGGTCGGCGAGCGACACGATCACGCTGGCGATCGACCAGGGCTCGGTCTCCACGCGGTAGCGGTGCACGCCGCGCCGATCGAGCTCGCCGTCGGAGACGAGGAAGCCGAGTCGCAGGTGCTCGCGCACGAGCACGGCCACGCAGCGCTGGAGGGCCGTGCTGCAGCGCAGGCGCGCGAGGATCACCATCGCCATCTCGGCGCCCTGCTGCGCGTGCCCCGGGAAGCCGACGTGCCCGTCGTCGAACACGTGCCGCGTATGCGGCTTGGCGACATCGTGGAGGAGCGCGCCCCAGCGCACGGCGAGCGCGACGTCGGTGTCGGCGTCGAGCTCCTCGGCGAGCGCCGCCGCGACCGCCGCGGCGGCCGGTCCGAAGGCGAACTCGGGGTGCTCGACGAGGTCGATCGCGGCGTCCAGCACCTGCAGGCTGTGGTCGAGCACGTCGAGATGGTGGTAGCGGTTCTGCTCCACGCCCTCGAGCGCCTTCAGCTCGGGCAGCACGACGGCGAGGATGCCGAGGTCGTCGAGGCGGCGCAGCCCGTCGACCGGGTCGCGCGAGAGCAGGATCCGCTCGAGCTCGGCGCGCTGGCGCTCGCCCGCCGGGTCGGCGGCGAGCGCCGCGTCGCGGCGGGCCAGCACGGCCGTGTCGGGGTCGATCTCGAGCTCGAGCTCGGTGGCGAGGCGCACGAGGCGCAGGAGCCGCAGCGGGTCGTCGCGGAAGGAGTGGTCGGCGACGGCGCGCAGCACGCGCGCGTCGATGTCGTCGAGCGCCCCCGGCACCGCCACGACTTCGCCATCGGCGAGGCGCACGGCGATCGCGTTGACCGTGAGGTCGCGGCGCAGGAGGTCGGCGGTGATGCCCTCGGGAGCGGCGGTGACGTCGACGTCGCCCGCGTCCCCCACGACGCGCCAGGTGCCGTGGCGCTCGGACAGGGGGAACACCGGCACGCCCAGCGCGGTGGCGTGCGCGCGGGCGATCGCCTCGGCGTCGCCGGTCGTGACGAGGTCCCAGTCGGTAAGCGGGCGGCCGAGCAGCACGTCGCGCACCGCCCCGCCGACGAGCCACACGTCGCCAGCGGGGAACGCCGCGCGCACGGGCTCGATCGCGCGGGCGAGGCGCGGATCGGCGTCGACTGTCATCCCACGACCTCGCGGTCGCCGCGCTCGAGCGTGGCGCGGACGCCGCAGATGATCTCGTACGGCACGGTGCCGACGTGGCGCGCGAGCTCCTCCGCCGAGACGAGGCTGCCGCCGTCCTTGCCGAGCAGGACGACCTCGTCGCCCGCGGCCACCTCGAGGTCGTCCGGCAGCACGACGGCGAACTGGTCCATCGACACGGTCGCCGAGGCGGCGCAGCGACGCCCCTTGATCAGCACCTCGCCGACGCCGGACCGCCGGCTTGGGTAGCCGTCGGCGTAGCCGATCGGGATCAGCGCGACGCGCGTGGGCCGGTCGGCGATGAAGCGACGGCCGTAGCCCGTCGACGCGCCCGGCTGGAGCAGTCGGACGCTGCGGACGGTGCTCGTCCAGCGCATCACGGGCTGCAGGCCGTGGTCGAGGCCGGACACGCCCATCGGATCGATGCCGTAGACGGCGAGGCCCGGGCGGATCGCGTCGAACGCGAGCTCGGGGTAGCGCAGCGCCGCCGCCGAGTTCGACAGGTGCCGCGGACAGGGCGGGAAGACCTCCGCGATCGCGCGGAAGCGGTCGGCCTGGAGGTCGACGAACGACCGATCGGGCTCGTCGGCCGTGGCGAGGTGGCTCATCAGCCCGGCCAGCCGCTCGGGCCGGGGACCCGCGACGAGCGCCTCGCCGACGGCCAGCGCCGTCTCGGCGTCGAGGCCCCAGCGGCCCATCCCGGTGTCCACCTTCACGTGCACGTCGACGTCGTGGCGGTCGCGCAGGCGCGCCCACCCCTCCGGGGTGCCGATCGTGACCGCGCAGCCGCCGACTTCGACGACGGACTCCTCTTCGCCCGGCGACAGCGGCGACAGCACGAGCAGCGGCACGTCGGGCAGCTCGCTGCGCACGGCGCGGGCCTCGTCGAGCGTGGCGGTGCACAGTTGCGTCGCGCCGGCCGCGATCGCCGCGCGGCCGGTGTCGACCGCGCCGTGGCTGTACGCGTTGGCCTTGATGACGGGCCACACCTGCGCACCTCCGGCCGCCTCGAGCAGCCGCTGGACGTTCGCCGCGACGGCAGCGCGGTCGATCTCGACCAGGCTGCGTTGGCGGGACGGCGCTATTCCGAGCCTCCCCCGAACTCGAAGCGATCGAGCGCCGCGACGACGTGGGCGCGTGTGATCACGCCGACGTAGCTCCCGTCGCGGACGACGGGCAGCATCGACACCTTGCCGTCGGCCATGCGCTTGGCCGCGTCGTGCACGGTCTCGTCCGCGGTCGCCGTGTGGACGTCCTTCGTCATCAGGTCGGAGACGGTGACGGCGAAGGCCTTCTCGATGTGGCGCTCCCACGAGCCGAGGCTCTGGACGTACACGACCCAGTCGAGGAACGGCGCGACGTACGGGACGTGCTCGTCGGCCTCGACCTCCTGGTACAGCAGGTCCTGGTCGGTCACGACGCCGACGACCGCGCCGCCGTCGACCACCGCGACGCCGTCGAGCGCCCGGCCCGCGAGCAGGTGCACGAGATCCTTGATCGTCGTGTCGGAGGCCACCGTCGGGCGGTCCGAGTCCATGAATTCGCTGATGGGACGATCGATCACAGGGCGCTCCCGGGTCGGGCGAGCACGTCGAGGTGCTCGATCAGGTCACCGGCAATGATAGCCCCGCCCGATCGGGCCGCCGCAGCCGCACGGCCGGCGGCGACGTGGGCCGCCGCTCCGGCGATCGCAGCTGTCCACGCGTCGGCGCCGCGCGCCAGGCAGGCGCCGATCACCCCGGCGAGCACGTCGCCCGAGCCCGCCGTCGCGAGCGCCGCGCAGTCGAGCGCGCGCACCCCGAGGCGGCCGTCGGGCGCCAGCACGAGCGTGTCGGCGCCCTTCAGGAGCGCGACGGCGCCGGTGCGCTCGACCAACCGGCGGACGCTGCCCAGGCGGTGCGCGGCGATCTCCTCCGCGGGGCATCCGAGCACGCGCGCGGCCTCGCCCGCGTGCGGCGTGATCACCGTCGGCGCGGTGCGCGCGGGGATCGCGGTCGGGTCCCGGGCGACCCACCAGAGCGCGTCGGCGTCGACGACGAGCGGGCGGTCGAGCGCGAGCGCGGCGCGCACCAGCTCCTCCGCGTCCGGCGCACGGCCGATGCCCGGCCCCACCACGACGGCCGCGGCGCGCTCGGCGTAGCGCTCGATCTCGAGATCGGGGCGCTGCGACGCGAGCGGGCGCACCATCGCCTCCCGCAGCGACGCGGCGACGGTCGGCTGCACCGCCTCCGGCACGAGCGCGGTGACGACGCCGGCGCCGGACCGCAGCGCGGACGCCGCGACGAGCGCCGGTGCGCCCGCCATCCCGACGGACCCGCCGATCACGAGCACCGCGCCCGCGTCGTACTTCGAGCCGCCGTCGGCCCGCCCTGGCAGCAGCGGGCGCCCGTCGGCCACCGCCACGGCGGCCGGCGGCACCGGCGCATCGGCCGGCGCGCCGATCGGCACGACCACGGTCCGCCCCGCGAGGTCGCGGCCGGGTGCGATCAGGAGGCCGAGCTTGGCGGCGTGGAAGGCGACGGTCACGTCGGCCTGCACGGCCGCGCCGGGCGCCTCGCCCGTGGAGGCGTCGACGCCGCTCGGCACGTCGAGCGCGACGACCGGCAGCCCGGCCTCGCGGATGGCGGCGATCGCCGTCGCGGCGGCACCCGTGGGCGCGCCGGCCGCGCCCGTGCCGAGCAGCGCGTCGACGACGAGGT
>JBPCSR010000044.1:0-9204 GCA_051006935.1 Gaiellales bacterium | reverse complement strand
GAAGTACACCGCGCCGGCGGCGACGGAACTCGCCGACGTCTCGGATCCGACGAGGGTGCGACCGGCGCCCACGGCGACCGGCCCGGCGAAGACGAGTGCCGGGTCCAGCGCCAGCGGCGCCGCGAGCGCGGTGCCCTCAGCGGCGGGTGCGATCGCGAGCGCCCACGCGGGCAGCCCCAGCGTGCCGACGAGCAGGCCGCCGTAGGCCGGCAGCGTGGACTCACCGGCCGGGCTCACGATCTTGACGGGCGACGGGCTGGCCGAGATCAGCAGCGAGGCGCCTCGCACGACGACGGCCGATCCCGCCAGCTGCCCGGGCGGCGTCCAGTCGCCCAGCGGCGTGGCGAGATGGAAGCCCTCGGGCGTGAACGTCGCGGTCGTCGCGCCGCCGAGCTGCCCCGAGGCGGACGCCAGGCGCCCCGTCATCGACGCCGCCGTCGTGCCATCCGCGACATCGAGCGCCAGCACGGCACCGTCGAGCGAGAGGCCGGTGGCCAGCGGGAGGGAGAACGGGGCCGTGGCGAAGCGGTGGGGCGCGCCGGCGGCGATCGCACCGTGGAGCTCGACCGGCGCCGTCAGGTCGCCGCCGTGCGCAGCGCTGCGGGGGCGGAGCACGAGGCGGCCGCGGATCCTGGCCTGCGCCGCGCCGTGCAGCGCGCAGCCAGGCGCGCAGAGGCCCGGTGACGTCGCCTCGGCCGTGTCGAGCACGAGGCCGGCCGATGGCGAGGACGGCGCATTGTGGAGCCGCCCGTGGAGGTCGTAGGCGTAGCCGGTCGAAGCGGAACGCGAGGTCACGCCGAGATCGGTCACGGACACGCCGCCGATGTCGAACGGCGAGGCCAGCGGACGCCGGGCGAGGTCGACGTTCCAGTCCGACGGCGAGCGGACCGCGCCCGTGATCGCACCCGCCGCCTGTCCGGCGATCGGGCCGACGAGCGGGCGCGCCTGCCCCGTCAGATGGATCGCGTCGGCCTCCCACCGCGCACTCGCGGAGTCGAGGGCGAGCGCGCCGAGCGTCGTCGGCGCCGTCAATGCGCCGACGGGCGCCTTGACGATGCGGCCGGACCGGTCGCGCACGAGCGGCGCGCGGGAGAACGAGAGACGGGCTGAACCGAGGGGGATCACGGCGGTGAGTTCCGCGTGCACGGCGCCGCTGGCGTCGATGGTGCCCTCCAGCACCGCGGCGGGCGCGCCGCCCCGGGTCGGCGGATCGATGTAGGACGCGAAGGCGACGGTGTCGTCCTGCACCTCGAGCGTGGTGTGCGCCGTCAACCCGAGACTCGCGAGCACGGGGAGCGCTCCATCGCCCTCGAGCGTCCCCTGACAGGAGTCGCCGAAGCAGTCGAGCGACCCGTCGAACGTCGGTCCGGCCATGCCACGTAGGTGCCACGTGCCGTCGTACTCGGTCCGCCAGTACGGACCCGAGGCGCGAATCCGCTTCCCGTCGAGGATGCCGATGCTGACGTCCGTGGTTCCCCAGCTCGAGAAGCGCGTGCCGATGTCCGCGCCGCGGGTGCCGATCGCGGTGCGCGCCACGTTCTGCCCCGACGCGCCGAGATCGCCGATCGAGCGGACGCGCACCGTGTGCGCGCTCTTCGCCGAGCCGTCGTCGGCGACGACGCGGAACGTCAAGGTCACGTCGCCCTCGTGCTCGGGGATGAGGACGCGGGCGACCGGATCGGTCCTCGGCGTCTGCCAGCGCGCGGTGACCGGGCAGCCGACGCGCGGGCACACCTGAGACCAGCGGTACGAGAGCGCCGTATCCGTACCGCCGTCGCCGAGCGCGGTGAGATCCACGACGCGCGATGCCTTCACGGCCTCCTCGACGAGCGAGGACGGCTCGGCGGTCGCCGAGAGCGCAAGCGGCGGTGCGACGTCGGCGCTGAGCATCGCGTAGCCGCGGGTCCGCGTGGCGCGCACGACGGCGGCGACCAGCGACCGCGCTCCCGTGGCGCTCCTGGGCGCGCGGTACTCGACGGACAGCGGCGCGGCGACGTCACCGCGCGTGAGCGTGCCCGCGAACGAGCAGGTCGTACCGGTGCACGTCCAGCCCGTGCCGCTCGCGCGCAGCACGCGCGCACCGTGCACCGGGCGCAGACGGGCGGTGACCGCGTGGATGGTCGTCTCGCCCTCGTTGACGACCTCGAGCGTGGCCGTGCTCGCCGCACCGGCGCGCGGTCGCCCGTCGGGCTCGAAGAACCCGTCGATGCGCGCGATCGGCCCGACGTCCTCCGGCGCGCGCTCGGCCACCTGCAGCACCACGGGCTGCGCCGGCACCGCGCCGTGCGCAGTCCGCACGACGGGAACCCAGCGCACCGTGACCGTGCGCTTCGAACCCGGGATGCGCGCCTTCAGGGACAGCCGACCCGTCGCCCCGTGTGCGGCGATCTGCTGCTGATCCGCGATGCAGCGAAGCGGCTCGCCGCTGCAGGACCATGGTCCCGTGGGGTCGCCGACGACTTGCGCGCCGGTGGGCAGCACGTTCGTCACGACGATGGGCCCGACCGCCGGGCGCGATGCGGGATTGAGGACCCGCATGTCGATGCCGACCTCGCCGACGGCAACCTGCACGGCGTCCAGCTCCAGCACCGGCTCGGCATAACGGCTCGCTGCGGTGCTCGCAGCGCCTGCCGGCGCGGCGCAGACGGCGACGGCGAGTGCGCACGCGGCGATACTGACGATTCGACGCAGAACGCCGCTCCTCATAGCCCTCCCTCCGCCGTGGAGGCTATCGCGTCAGCCGCGGGATGTCACGACCGTCGCGCCAGCCAGACCATGAAGGGCAGGCGCTCGTCGAGCAGCCCGGCGAGCGCCCAGTCCTCCTCGGAGCGCTGGTCGGCGGGCAGCGCCTCCCAGCCGTGCCCGCGCAGCCAGGCCGGCTGCGTGACGAGCCGCTCGACCTCGACGCCGACCGCCTGCGCGGCGTCGGAGAGCGCGCCGAAGTCGACGTCGGCGGTGAGGTCCTGCGTCCCCGGCGCCTGGAGCGGGTCACCGCCGGGCTGGCCGCCGATGTACGTGCGCACGGGCGGGCGGCGCCCGTCGTGCACCTCGGCGCCGACGCCGCCGTAGTCGATCAGCGCGATCCGGCCGTGGCGCACGCTGCCGACGAGCGAGGCCACGAGCGGCAGCATCCCCGGCCGTACGGCGTAGCGCGCGCCCGGGCGGGGCTCGACCTGCGCGGTCAGGAGGCGTGCGATCGCCGGCTCGGCGGGACCGAGCGCCTCGACGAGACGGCCGTCCGCGTCGGCGTCGACGAGCACCTCGTCGGGCCACGCGAGCAGGCGCACGGGCAGCGCATCGAGCACCTCGTTGGCGTACAAGAACCCGTCGGCCGGCTTGAGCTCCGCCGGGTGCTCCACCCAGCGCGCCTCGATGCCGTCGAGCGTCTCGCGCTGGCGCACCGCGAGACCGCTGCTGAGCTCGATCAGCACGAGCTCGTGCGGCACCTCGCGCGCGGCAAGCCCTTCGCTGACGCGTCGCGCGAGCCCGCCCGTGCCCGGCCCCGCCTCGGTGACGCGGAAGTGCCGCGGCTGGCCGAGCCCCTCCCAGGTCGCGGTCGCCTCGGCGACGATCGCCTCGGCGAAGGCGGGATGCGCCATCGCGGCGGTGGCGAAGTGCCCGCCCTGGCCGATGCCCGGCCCGCGCGTGTAGAAGCCGTCGTCGGGGTCGAACAGGGCCGCCTCCATGTACTGCGCGAAGGTGAGCGGGCCGTGCGCACGGATGCGCTCGACGAGCCGCTGCCGGAGCGTGGTCACGCGCCGCGCAGGAGCTCGCGCGTGAGGCACGTGGGGCCGCCGTCGCCCTTCAGCGAGACGTCGCCGCCCTGATAGGCGTGCACCTCGATGCCCCGCGCCTCCATCGCGCGCCGGATCTTCGGATTGCCGTCGAGCACGACGACGACGCCGGGAGCCGTGGCGAGGATGTTGCAGCCCATCGTGCGGTACTCGTCCTCGTCGAGCGGGAGCACCTCGATGCCGCGCTCCTGCAGCTCCTGCATGAGGGTGACGGGCGCGAGCGGCTCGAAGACGACGGCGAGGTCGTGCGAGACAGGCGAGATGAAGCTCATCAGGTGCAGCACGTGGTCGGCGCCGCGGTCGTGCGGGAGGTCGAACCGCATGGTGCGCGCGCCCTCGCCGGCGAGGATCTCGTCGAGCTGGCGATGCGCCTCGGCGTTCGTGCGATAGCCGCGCGCGACGGCGAGCGTGTGCTCGTCGAGCCACACCATGTCGCCGCCGTCGGCGGTGGCGCTGCCGCGCAGGCGCCCGGCGATCGGCACGCCGGCGGCGTCGAGGTCGGCGACCATCCCCTCCCCCTCGCCGACGCGCTGCGGCTTGGCGGACTGGAGCACGATCGCGCCCTGCTTGCACACCCAGACCGGGTCGCAGACGTACACGGCGTCGACGAGCCCCTCGAGCGGGTCGGCGACGACGACCTCGCAACCGAGGCTCTCGAGCAGCTCGCCGAAGGCCTCGTGCTCCGCCATCAGCCGCTGCGGATCGGGCGGGCGCCAGTCTGCCCCCGCGAAGTCGCCCTCGGTGACGGGCCGACGGATCAGCACGCGCCGCAGCGGATCGACCATCGACCACACGCCGTATCGGGCCCCCTCGGACATGCGCGGAAGCCTACTAACTGACCAAAGGGGCCAGACCCCTTTGGTCAGTTACGACATCGAGATCGCCATGGGTATGCCGATTCCCCGCCCCGGCGACACACTTCCGGCACATTTCCGTCGGCCCTTAACTGGACAAAGGGGCCAGACCCCTTCGTTCAGTTAGGGCGTGTAGTGCTCGAAGCCGAGCGAGATCGCGGCGGTGGCGATCAGCGCCAGCGGCATCGCGACCTTGAGCGCCAGCGCGAGGCGCGGGCGGGACGCCACGTGGATCGCCGCGAGCCACATCACCACGAAGGCGCCCATGCCGTAGCGGGGCAATGCGATGTACGTGCCCGCCAGCACGGGCAGGATCACGACGAGCCAGCCGTACAGCAGGTACTCGCCGGGCAGCCGGCGGCGCACCAGGCCCTCGAGCAGGAGCAGCGCCCACGTCATCGCGAACGCGGTGTCGACGATGTACATGAAGTGCGAGGTGTCGTGCGTGCCGACGTAGAGCCCGTTGAGGATCGCGATCGGCAGGCCGAGCACGAGCAGCACGTTGATGCCGCGCCCCCACCCCGCGGCCTGCGCCGTCTGCGTCGCGAAGGGGTCGCCCGTGCGGTAGTAGAGGTAGATCGCGAACAGCACGTAGACGACGGGCAGGAGCACAAGCGGAGCGAGCCGCAGCGCCATGCCGCCGCTGAGCCGGCGGCCGCCGTCCTTCCACACACGCAGCGCGAGCGACGGCAGGAGCAGGATGCCCGTCGGCCGCGCGAGCACGGCGAGCGCGCCCACGACGCTCGAGCCGACGACCCACCCGCGTTCGATCAGCACGAACGCGGCGACGGTGGTGAGCAGGAAGACGCTCTCGGTGTACACCGCCGAGAACAGGTACGCGACGGGGAAGAACGCCGTCAGCCACACGGCCGTGCGCGCCACGCGCTCGCCCATCCGCCGCGCGATCAGCCCGTGCAGGAGCACGATCGCGACGAGGAAGCACGCCGTCGAGACGAGGACGCCGGTGACGAGGTACGTCGTGTCGAGCAGGGCTGCCGTCTCGCGCATCAGCAGCGGATAGAGCGGCGAGAAGGCGACGCCGTTGCCGTGCGCGACCGTGGGGTCGTAGCCGTAGTCGGCGATGCGCTGGTACCAGATGCCGTCCCAGCTGCCGAGCGGGTCGAGCATCGCGTCCACCACGCCGGCGCCGTCGGGCCGCCGCACGAGCCCGATCGCGCCGACGACCGCGAGGCAGAACAGGCGGGAGAGGACGCCGATCGCGAGCGGGTACCGCCAGCCCTCGAGGCGCACCCGCACGCGCGGCAGGTCGACGCCGACGGCAGCCACCGGCCGGCTAGGCGGACTCGGGCTTGCGCGCGATGACGGTGAAGATGTCGCCGAAGCTCACGCCGACGGTGCGCTCGGCGAGACCCGTCTTCTCGAGCAGGCCGTTCGCGAGCCGGCCGACCGTCGGCGAGTATGCGTCGAGGCGCGAGGCGAGGTACGTGAGGCGCACGCGCCGCACGTGCGTGGAGACCTCGGCGATCTGGAAGCCCTCGCGGCGCAGCATCTCGCAGAGCGTCTGGCGCGAGAAGTACACGAGGTGCATCTGCATGTACCACGGCCAGCGCCGGCCGGCGACCTTGGCGAACAGCGAGTCGACGTCCATCGTCGAGACGGCGAAGATGCCGCCCGGCCGGAGCGCCGCGTGGATCGCGCGGATGTCGAGCGCGGGATCCGGCAGGTGCTCGATCACGTCCCACAGCGTGATCACGTCGTAACCGCCCTCGGGCAGCGGCGCATCCACGATCGCGCCGCAGTGGACGTTGCCGTCGATGCGCGTGCGCGCGATGTCGGCGCCCCAGCGCGACGGCTCGACGCCCGCGACCTCGAACCCGGCCTGCTGGGCGAGGGTGAGGAACGTGCCGACGTGGCAGCCGACGTCGAGCAGGTGGCCGGAGCGGCGGTAGCGCTGCACGAGCGCGAGGCTCTCGGCGAACGTCTCGAGCCGGCCCTGCTCCTCCTCGATGTACTCCTGGTCCTCGACGTCGCCGTAGTTCTCGACGACGGCCTCATGGTGCGGCCGCGGGTTCATGTAGACGAGGTGGCACGAGCGGCACTCGACGATGCGGCCGTGCTCGCCGAACGCGCTCGACGTGCACGTGTAGTGCACGCGCGGATCCGCGACGCGCGTCCCCATCGTGTCCTCGACCTTGACGCGGTAGTCGTCGGCGCCGCAGAGCGGGCAGTGCACGAACACCTCCGCCTTCGGGCGCGTGTCCTGGCCCGTGGTCTCGGCGGTGTCGTGCTGCTGGTCCTTGCTCATCGGGACGGCCTTCCGAAGCGTGCGGTCGAGATCGGCGGGGGATACGGACCGGCGAGCGCGCCGAGACCGAACGGGCGGTTGATCAGCCGGCCGGATCCCCACCAGGCGAGGAGCCCGACCGCGATGCCGACGAGGATATCGGATATGTAGTGGTCGGCGAAGTACACGATGCAGAAGTACATCGCGAGCGGGTAGAGCAGCATCACGTAGCCGAACCGCCGCCGCCACGTCAGCGCGAACACCGCGACGAGCGTGGAGTACGCGGTGTGCAGGCTCGGAACGGCGGCGTACGGGTTCGGCAGCATCAGGCTCTCGATGAACGACTTGCCGGCCGACACGGGCGCGGCCGCGGCCTGCGCGTAGCCGATCTTCGTGAGCGGCGGCAGGAGCCCGGCCTGCGCGGCGGCCCACGGCGGCGCGGCCGGGTAGAGCAGGAAGATCAGCGCGCCGATCAGCGACGCGCCGACGAGCGCGGTCGCGCAGCGGTAGTAGTGCGCGCGGTTGTCGAGCCAGATGATGAACAGCAGCGTCGGCGGCACGATGAAGTGCGCGCGGTTGAGCAGGCCGAGGATCTGGTCGTACCAGGAGACGTGCCCCTGCCAGAGCCACTCCTGCAGGACGACGCTGCCGTTGCGGCCGAGCAGGATGAAGCGGTCGAACTCGAGGTGCGGCAGGAAGTACGGGTCGGGGTTGACGAGGTGCGCGAGGCCGCGCAGCTCCTCGTACAGCAGGATCGCGACGATCAGGGGGAGGAAGTCGCGCACGTACCCCTTGCCGACGCCGAGCACGACGGCGGGCACGAGCAGGATCAGGAAGTAGCGGTCGGGCGAGAGGTACACGCCCTGGAGGAGGATCATCGCGGCGAGGCCGGCGACGTACGCGAGCAGGAGCGCCACGATCCGCGTCCGCGTCCAGACCGGCTCGGGGCCCGGCAGGAGGGGCGCGACGTCGATGGCGCCGTGCGTATGCGGGGAATCAGACGGCACCACGGGAGCGTTCTCCCACGCAGGGTACTTCCCCTGCGCGAGCCGATGGTGCAGCCATCGCCCGCTCGGTGTGCGAACACCCTGGTAACGCCATGCCGACCGCTCCCGCCGACCAGATGCAGGCCCTGCGCACCGCGTGCGGCGTGCTCGCCCCGCCCCGCGCGTTCGTGGCGGTCGAGGGCGCCGACGCCGAGCGGTTCCTGCAGAACCTGCTCACGCAGGACCTCGACGGCCTCGCCGACGGCGAGGTGCGCCGCGCGCTGCTGCTCACCCCGAAGGCACGGGTGCTCGCCGACGTGCGCGTCGTGCGCCTCGGCGACGAGCGCCTGCTGCTCGACGTGGAGCCCGCCGCGGCCGATGTGCTCGTGCAGCAGCTCACGCGCTACCGCCTCGCGTCGAAGGCGACGATCGAGCGCAGCGATGCGTGGGCGCTCGTGTCGCTGATCGGCCCGGACGCACCGGGCGTCGACGTGCCGGGGCTGCGCATCGCCACCGCGGTCGGCACCCTGCCGCGCATCGACCTGCTCGTTGACGCCGCCGACGTCGACGACGCGATCGCCGCGGCCGCGCGGGCCGGCGCAGTGCCCGTCGACGTGGAGGCCGTCGAGGCGCTGCGCGTGGAGGCCGGCGAGGTGCGGCTCGGGCACGACGTCGACGAGCGCTGGATGCCGGCCGAGGTCGGCCTCGTCGCGGCGGCGGTCTCGTTCGACAAGGGCTGCTTCATCGGCCAGGAGCCCGTCACGCGCCTCGAGCGGCGGGGGCACGCGAATCGCGGCCCGCGGCGGCTGGCGGTCGCTGCAGCCGTCGCGCCGGGCGCCGTGCTCGAGCTGGACGGACGCGACGTCGGCGTGGTCACCTCGGTGGCCGGCGCGCCGTGGCTCGCCGCGCCGCGCGCGATCGGGATCATCCGGGCCGAGGTGCCCGAGGGCGCCGAGCTCGCCGCGGGCGACGTCTGCGTGACCGTGCTGGCCTGAGCAACGCGAAGAGGGCCCCGGCCGAAGCCGAGGCCCTCCGCGAGATGCGCCCGGGACGACTCGAACGTCCGACCTCTGCCTCCGCAGGGCAGCGCTCTATCCGCTGAGCTACGGGCGCGCAGCGAGCGGCAGGATACCCGAGGCCGGGAGGCGCCGCGCCTGTCAGTACGGGCGGACGGCGCCGGCGTAATCGCCGGAGTAGGACAGGTTCGAGATCTTCACGACGTCGCCGGTGTGCGGCGCGTGGATGAACTGCCCGTTGCCGATGTACATGCCCACGTGGTGCAGGTCGGAGCCGAAGAAGACGAGGTCGCCGGGCAGGAGCTGGTC
>JBPCSR010000043.1:0-14002 GCA_051006935.1 Gaiellales bacterium | reverse complement strand
GGGGAACGGTTGGGTGGCAGATCCTCTATAAAAGCGCCGCGCGCTTCGTCCTCGAGCGTGCGCTGATCAAGTTGGCGGCGACTGCGGGGCAGGCTCCGAATGCGAGCGCCGTGGCTTGCGTTGCAGGACTTGTGCGCGAGTGCCAGCTCGTCGAGCGGTACGATCGTCGGCCCTCCGAATGCGCGCGCGTGCAGGTGATGCACTTCGCACGACCATTGGTGACGACCGGGCAGCGTCATGTCGATCTCGTGTCCGCAGAAGTAACACGTCGGTTCGTGGTACTGCTTGGCCTGCTCGACGAGGGCGCGCCACTTCGATCCGTAGCTCGTGTCGTCTCGGCGGGTGGTCTTGCGTTTACGGGGTGTCATGCGTCTGGTCGGGTTGTGCTGGGTTGGCGGGTTGCGGGGTTGGATTGCTTTCGGTGGGTTAGAGCTTGCCCGGTGTCCTCCGCTGTTGAGGGCCAGCCCGCCCGGCGTTCCTGGCTTTGTGAATGGCACGCCGGAGTAGACCCTCTGACGGTCGACGTCCCGCGTGCGAGGCGGGGTGGGTGAGGTGCTGGGATGGGGTTTCCTCGCCGGTCGTGAGGGTTGGTCATGATGCCGGCGAGCGTGTCGGTCATGCGATCAGCGGGTGGAAGTAGTTGCCGTGCGATCCGATCGGCCCGAATGTCTCGAGCCATTCGTCGATCGTGTAGAGCCGATCCTCGCCGAGCTCGGTGATCGTCAAACCGCGCGTCGCGTCCTGCTCGTGGGTCAGCTTGTACGCCGCGCGTTTCTGCGCGTTGCGCTTGGCGCGATAGGCGGCGTACGCGGCAGGGTCTTGCTTGAGGCGCTCGAGGCGCGATGCCTGGTGCTCGGCGTTCTGGGCGCGTTCCTTGGCGCGGTTCTTCTCGACCCATGCGCGCCGCTTGACGCGGTTGTAGCACGTCTTACAGGTGTCGAGCTTGAGGCATTCGCAGGTGATCGGGCGTCCGACTTTAGTCATGCGTCAGCCCGCCGATCTGCTGGATGGCCGGCTCGAAGCCTGCGCGGCGGCGGTAGTCGTTGCACGCCTCGAAGTCGTCGCGGCGCCGCATCGCGCATTGCTTCACGGAGAACGGCCAGCCGTCGATCATTCTGACTGCTCGCGTCGGATCGAATGGGACGGTCATGCCGCAGGCGGGACATATCGCCGGCTTCTTCGCGTTGATCTCGTCGCGCGTCGGCTTGTGCTGCTGCAGCTCGTGCGGGATCTCGACACCGAAGCGCATCGCCTGCTCGACGAGCCATCCGGCGCCGCGCACTTCGGCGCGCTCGAGCATGTTGTCGCGCACTTTGCGCGCGAAGGCTTCGGGACTGCGGACGCGGTTTTCGGCGATCGCCTTGTCGAGCTCGGCTTGCGCGATGCGCTCGGCCAATGTGTAGGTGCTGCTATCGGTGCTCATGCTTCCCCCGTGGTTCGTGTGGCGCGCCGTTTGGCGGCGTTGATGCGGTCGCGCTCGCGCTTGCACGTCATGCAGCGCGTCGTCGATCCACCCGTGCCCGACGGCGACCGCTCACCGTGCAGGGCTAGGTCGTGGCCGTTGCGGCAGACGCGCGCGAAGCGCACCTCGATCCGCGGATGGCACGGCCAGCAGTACCGATCCGTCGGGTAGGCGAAACGCGAGATGAACGCGCCGCACTTCGCGCAGCGGGTCATATCGTGCGCCCCCGCTGCATGTACCAGAGCGCGAGGTACACGATCGCGTCGATGAGTTCCTCGTCGGCCTCGCGCAGCAGTACGCGCGGATCGTCGAGGCGCTGCCAGTAGCCGAAGTTATGCTCCGCAGATCCTTCGATGACGCGCTGCTCGAGCTGCTGGACGAGTTCCTTGCCGCGCTCATTGCCGACGGCGATGTCGTGCACCATGTTCGCGGCGGTGACCGCGAACAGGCTCATCCCCGCCGGCAGGTACGCCCGAAGCTGCGCGTAGCAGCGTTGCCCCGTCCGCGTCACGGGCCGACTCGCACGAAGGCGCGGACGTTGGCACGCGGTCGCGTCCTGCGATAGCAGCCGCCGCCGTTTGCCTGGTTGCCGAGACTGCCCGAGGACGTGTTGCCCTCGATACAGGTCACGGTGTCCTTCGTCCAGCTCAGGAGCAGGCCCGCGTGGTCGACCTTGTCGCCGGCGGGAAAGTCGAACAGGACGACGTCGCCGTAGCGTGGGCGCTGCATGATCCGCAGACCGTTCTGCCGGTTCTCGGCGTCCTGCAGGACGCGCATCGTCCACGCGGCGTTAGAGTTCTCGATCTCGCGCTGCGCCGAGCGCGACCCGGCGTGAGCGTATGCGACGAAGCACGCCCAGACGCACCACGCGAAACCGCCGGCGGTCTGCCAGCGCGGCACCTTCACCCCACGCGCGACGAGCCGCCGGACGGCAGCCTGTAGCGGTGGGAACGTGTTGGAGTTCGGCGGATCTTCGGTCTGACCGGCCCACGACAGCATGAGGCGGACGGCGCCCTCGGCTGCGGTCGGCTTCGGCTTCCGACGTTTCGGCGGCGTGGTCATCTACTCACGCCTTCGTCAGGAGGACGAATAGGATCAGAACGCCGATCAGCGTCAACGTCTCGATGTCGACCGTTGACGGTTTTCGCTTGTTTTTCCCGCAAACACGGTTCACGGATGGCCCCCCTATTTGTATGTGGTCAAATGCTGACGTCTTGACGACGCTCGATCATCCTACGCTGTCGATCGGACAGTTTCTACCCGAATATGTCGACGAGCTGCGCGCGCAGGGTTTGCGGGCCGAGACGATTCGCGGGCGCGTGTCGTGCCTGGAGTCGATCGCGGCAGTCTGCGGCGACGTACTGACGCCTGCCAGCGTGGTCGACTATTGCCGCGCGCGCGAGCTTGCGCCGGGCACGATGTATCAGTACCACTCGATCGCGGCGGGCTTTTCGGCCTGGGCGACCTTGACGGGACGGATCGCTATTGATGCGTTCGCGCAGGGGCGGCGTCCGCGTAAGCCTCGCTACGTGGCGCGGCCAGCGGGGACGTCCGACGTGCTGCTCCTGCTCGAGCAGGCGCGCGAGCCGATGCGGTCGTGGATCACGCTTGCCGTCTATGCGGGTCTGAGGTGCGGCGAGATTGCGCGCGTTTCGGGACGCGACCTGGCGCTTGACGGTGACGGGTGGGTCTTGCGGATTCCCGAGGGGAAAGGGTCGAAGCCGGGCAGCGTGCCGGCCCATCCGCGCGTCGTCGAGCTGCTGGTGGATGCCGAGGCGGGGCGCTTGTGGCCTCGCGCGTCGGCGCAGAGCGTCAGCCAGCGCGCGAACGCCGAGATGCGCCGGCTGGGGGCGCGGTGTCGTATGCATGAGCTGCGCCACGCCTTTGCGACAGAGCTGTACCGGCAGACGCGCGACGTGATGACCGTGCAGCACGCGCTGCGACACGAGCACTTGGAGACGACCGCGACGTATATCGCGTTCGATGATTCGGCGGTGCGCTCGGCGGTCGCATGTCTAGCGTTTCGTGCGCCGCAACGGGTCGCGCGTGAAGTACCCGCAGCCGAACACGACGAGGACGACGATCGCCGCGGCGACGGGTTCGCTCATCTCGAAGCCTGCTAGCTGCGCGAAGTAAATGAGCACGATCGCGGCGGCGCTGCCGACGCTGGACGAGACGACCTTGGGCGATACCTGGTGCATGAGCTGCTCCTAGTGTGAGGCGAGATAGGCGAAGGCGCCCGTAAGGGCGGCGACGAGGACGCCGGCGGCGACAATGATGCCGACAGCGCGGAACGATCCGAGCGCGTCGTGGGCGCCTTCCATGCGATTCTTCCACGCCTCTAGTCGCGTCACGCGTCCGTTGGTCTTGGTCGCTTCGCTGAGGATGCGTTCGAGCGTGGAGTCGATCTGATCGAGGCGCTGCAGGATGAGCTGAATGTCGCCAGGACTCATCGCTTACAGCTCCGCTGAGGCAGACCAATGCCCATATATGACGCACGGAGTCCACGCGGCTCCCAGGTTTCCGGTGTTTACGCTAAAGGAGTTGGTGCCCACATCGGTCGTGCCAGGCAAAAAATCTCCGCCGGCGCCATTGCGGGCGTAGACCCAGTTGTTATTTGCTCCGTTTTGACGATAGAAGGTGATCGTGGCGGGAGCTGTCCGCATGGAAGTTGGGAATGGAACGTAGGCAACAATCAGGCTTCCGCCTTGTGTCACGCCGTAAAAGCTGTACATTCCATCGTTGGTCGACGTGCCTGGAGTGATGTCGACTCGGTACGACTTCACGAAATATCGTTGGCATCGGCGAACTTCTTCGCCAATACCGATACGCTCGAGAGCGGTGCGCGTAACGCCCTGCTCGACCTGGACGCCCCAGAGGTAGAGCGATCCGGTGGCGCCGCCGACGTCGATCTGGAACTCGACGTAGCTGTCGTTATTCGTGCCGATCGTCTTGCCGCTGATCGACGGCAGCGTTCCGGTCAGCGATACGCGCGCCCACGTCGAGCCGATGGTGATGGTGCCGAGCGTCGTGGTAACCGCGGTCGACGGGGTTCCGCCCGTTCCGAAGTTTTGGATCGCCTTCACGGTGGCGGTCGTGATGCCGGCGACGGCGAGGTTCGTCACGTAGGCCGAAAAGGTGACGGCCTCGCTGGCGTAGGTGCGGACGTCTTCGATGCGCTGGCCGATTGTTTGGCTTGTCGCGGCGGGGCTGCCGGCGTTTGTGATCGACATGAGCAGTACCTGGCGAGCTTGCATTCCCCCGTACAGCGTTCCGAGCGTCGACGTAACCTGGCTGATCGTGCGCGTGCCGCCGGTGCCGTTCTGCGTGAATACCCAACGGTCGGCGGTGTACGCGCCGTTCGCCGGGTTGGAGAAGCTGGTGCCGCGCTGCCAGATGTCGAACTGGCAATTGATGATGCGGTTTCGGTTGGGGAGGTTGTCGAGGTAGGTGGCAAGCGTGCCGGCGATGGTCGGGTAGTCGGCGACCTGGTCGGACGGGTCGGGGTATGGGTAGGCGCTTTTTGTCGTGTAGCTCGTCATGGCGGTGTCCTAGGCGGTGATGTCGGCGATGGTGAGGGCGTTGTCCCAGATGACGTTCGGGTCGATCGTGTTCCAGCGGTACGCGCTTGTCGACGGGATCTCGTTCCAGAGCAGCGCGAGGCCGACGTCGTTCGGGTCGGCGAGGTAGAACGTCGTGCGAAACTTATTGCTGGCGATGCGGTGCTCCCAGCCCTGGACGATGCCCGTGTACGTCGAGCGCGGCGCGCCGGTCGGGAGGTTCGTGATGGTGAACTTGCCGCCGATGCGCGTGTAGAGCGTTTCCGAGCCGGCTAGCGGCTGTTCGATGGTGACGTCGCTGATCGCCCAGCGGGGGCGGCGGACGCGGGCGATCAGCTCGTCGGCGAGGTCGGTCGCGTGGGTCGCGTTGTCGATCGTCGTCGTGACGGTCTGCGAGCGCTTGCCGTAGAGCGTCTGCGACAGCGTGCTCGAGCGGAGGATCGTGCCGGTGTTGTAGTTGACGGTGACGTCGTTGATGATCTGGCCCGACTGCTCGAACGTCGGCGCAAACAGGATCGACGAGGATGCCGGCGTGAGCGTCGAGACGACAGAGCAGTCGGGCGTGAAGTAGGAGACCCGTCCGGTTTCGCCGCCACCGTAGGGATTGTCGTACAGGCACCCGTTCACGAAGTCGAGCGTGTTCTGCAGGGCGGTGGTCGCGGTCGTGGCGCCGCTGGAGTATGCGCTGAGGGTGTACGTGCCTTCGTCGGTTCCGGTTTCGTTGGCGAACGTGAACGTCGCGTCCTGGCTGGTCACGTCGTTGGCGATCGCGGCGCAGCGGTTGGCGATTGTCTGCGCGGCATACCCCGAGCCGCCAACGGTGATGAGGCCGAGTCGGCTGGACGGGCCGGCGGCGATAATGTCGCAGCGCGCGCCGCTCGTCGCGGTGGCGACCGTCAGCCGTACGTCGGTGATGTAGCCGCCAAATAGCTTGTAGCCGGCGCCCTGGACGCGAAGCGTTTTTCCAACAAGGGCGGTATACGGCGTGGCGACAACGTCGTAGAACGTCATTCGACAGCTCGACGGCGCGTAGGCGGTCGTATGGTCGCGCCTGCCGATCGTGATCGAGCAGTCGTAGGCGATCGTATTTAGGTCGACGCTCGACCCGCCGAAATAGACGCCGGTAATCATGCGATGGCGTACCTGATGTCGTAGTCGCCGAGGACTTTCAGCAGCTCGCGTGCGGTGCTGTCGGAGTCGATCGGCCCGTTTATCGTCACGTTGACCGTCGTCGATGATCGCGCTGCCGTAGAAATCGAAGCGCTGCGTTTCCCGATGCCGAGCGCGCTGGCGATGTTTCCGAGTGACGATGGGAGGCTGATTTTTCCGATGTTGTCCGCGATGCTCTTAACTAGGTCGCTGATGAGCTTGAACGCTGCCGCTAGGGGCGTGAGATAGTCGCGGATTGCTGCCTTGAAGTTAGACATGACCGTCGAGGCTTTCGTCCACAGATCGTCGAGTTTCGTTTTCACGGTTTCGACTGATGTCTCGACTTTGTCAAATGCGGATTTCACGAGGTCGATCGCGCCCTGAAATAGGCCGAACTTATCCTCGATCGCGTTGATGGCAAGGTAGAACGCGCCGCCTGGAAGCAAAATAGGCCAGAATCGCTTGAGCAAATCCCAGACGAAGTTGATCGCAGATTTGATCGAGTCCCAATGGTCGATGAACGGCTGCAATGCCGTGTCGATTCCAGTCTTGATTGCAGCAAATGCGGTATTGACGATTCCACGGAACGTCTCGGACTCGCGGTACGCGATGATAAGTCCAGCAGCAAGTGCAGCGATGGCGACGACGACGAGACCGATCGGGTTGGCGGTGAGCGCAGCATTCAGCAGCCATTGAGCCGCCGTCCACACGATCGTCGCGGCCTTGGCGGCGATCGAGACCGTCTCGTAAATCTTGAGCGCGACGTTCGCGGTGACGATCAGCCCCGCGACGGCGCCGACGGCGGCGGCAAGCGCGACGATCGCGTCGGTGTTATTCAGCGCGTACTGCGACACGGTCACGAGGATCGGCGTCAGCTCATTCAGCACGGGCAGCAGCGCCGTTCCGATCTGCTCCTGCGTTTCGGATAGCGCGAGCTGGAACCGCTTGTATTGGCCGGCGGCGGTGTTGGCAGCGTCGGCGGCGGCGCCGCCGGTCAGACGCGCCAGCTCTTTATTGATGCGATTGAAATCGCCGGATTTGACGGCGGCCTCGTCGATTCCTGGAATCAGCTTGGCGAGGGCGGCGCCGTTGCCGGCGTACGCCTTGGCAAGTGCCTTGGAGACCTGATCGGTGGTCTTGCCGGTGGCGGCGCTGACGTCGAGCGCGATGGCGAGCCCTTCTTGGGCTTTCTTTACGTCGCCGGTCGCGGTGGCGAGCTTGGCAAGGGCTGGACGCAGCTCGTCGTCGGCGACGCCGGTCGCCAACGCGAGTTTCGAGATGTAGTCCTCGGCGGCGGCGACGGACTCGTTGGTAGCTCCGGCGGTGCGCTTGAGGACGCCGGCGAGCTTGACCTGGGCGGCTTCGTCCTCAGCGGCGGCTCGCGCGCAGCTGATCGCGGCGGCGCCGAGGGCGGCGAGCGCGACGCCGGCTGGCACGGCTGCCCTTTTGATGCTTGTGCTGGCCTTTTCGCTCGCGGTCATCTGATCGCCGAGCGCCTTGTTCACTCTGCCGATCTCGCCGATGGCCTGGCCGGCGTTGGCGCCAATCTTGATGAGTACGTTCGCGGCGCCGCTCACTAGATGACCCCGGCGTTCTTGAGGATGTCAACGACCGCGCGCTTGTAGATGTCGATCGCCTTTGATGATTCGCCGAAGCGTTTGACGGTCGGCTTGATCCAATGCCCGTTCGTGTTTCGCGCTGCGAATCTGCCGTGCTTGTCGCCGTACTCGACGCCCCACAGCAGGGCGCCGGCGACGGCGCGCTTCGTGCCGCCCTTGCGGCTCTTGTAGGCGCGTCCGACGCGCTTCGTTCCGCCGACGGTGACGACGGGCGTCCGGTCGCTTTTGACCTTGATCGAGGACGCCACGAGAGCGGTCTGCGGCGCTGGCGAGGCGGGGATCGCCTGGTACAGGTCGAAGCGCAGCGCCGTGGCGCAGTCCTTGGCGGCGGCGCGGAGCTGCGCGTTCGTGTTCTTTCGCAGGTCGGCCTGGACGTTTTTCAGCGCGCTGAACAGGACTTGGACGTCGGAGTCGTCGACGTGGATTTCCGGGCCTCGTTTGGAGCGTGCCATTAGCGGGCCTTTCGGGCGCGTTCCTCGAGGACGCTGACGATCGTCGCCAGATCCTCGGGCGTTTCCTGCCAGAGCGTGCTGGGCGGGATGCCTGTTTCGACGGCGAGCACGGCGATCAGGTGGCCGACGCTGCCGGGTCGGTAGGGTTTGCGTCATCGGCCTCGAGCTGGACGTCGACGACGTTCTCGCGCCACTTCTCGAAGCCGATGCCGCGCCCGGTCACGTTCTCGCCGAGGGCGGAGAACGCAACGTAGAGCGTCCACGTCATCGGCGATTTCTGCGGGTCAGCGTCGAGCTGGTTGCGCTGCGCGTAGGATTCCCACGCGGCGAGCGCGTTGATGCCGCCGGCGAACTCGTCGACGCGATTGTCGGTGTACGTCACCCTTCCCGAGACGCGGATCATGCTACGCGCGGGTGATCGTCGAGGTGACGGGGAACTCGAAGCTGACGATCGACTGCGACGAGACGTCGCCGCCGATCTCGATCGGGCGCACCTGGCACGAGCCGGAGTAGTCCATCCCGGCGCTCGTCGACGGCGTGAACGTGAACGTCACCTCGTCGCCGGCGTTGTCCATCGCCCAGTTGACGAAGCCGGTCGCGCTCGACCAGTCGCTGATCGTGTTCCCCGTCAGGTTCCAGTCGAACGTGACCTCGGGGGCGGGGTCGGGCGCGCCGAGGGTCGGCGTGCCGTCGGTCTCGTTGGTGGACGGCGTCAGGCTGCAGCTCGAGACCTGGACGCTGAAATCGTGCGTCGAGGCGAACACGAGGGTGCCGGGGCCGAGGCGGGAGTCGATGACGGTCATGGTGGGTTATTCCTCCGGTGCGGGGCTGGTGTAGGGGATGGTCACGACGGCGGTCATGTCGATGGTCGGCAGGGGTTCGGCGTTGACGTTGCCGGAGTACGTGCCGGGCTGGTACTTGTCGATCGACAGGGCGGCGGCGGCGGTGTCGGCGGCGGCGTACATGAGGCCGAGAATGCGCGGGCTGGGCGGGTCGGCGCTGATGACGTGGACGGGTACCTCGAGCGTGCGCGCGCCGAGGCCGGTACTGGTCAGGCTCGGCATTCCGACGAGGACGCCGATCGGCGATGGGAAGAAGGCGCCGGCGTCGCGCGTGGCGCGCGTGAGTCCCGCGTCGCGGAGGACGCTGACGACTTCGTCGAGTGCTTCTGGGATCGTCATGCCGTCACCGGGCGGCGCAGGCCGATAAAGCGGTAAATGTCGGCCTTTTTCGATCCGAGGACGTCGCCGACGATGTCAGCGCCATCGCCGTAGCCGGAGAAGCCGCTCGGCGCGTTGCGCTGCTGGTAGAACAGGGCGGCCCAGAGGATCGCGCCGAAGATGACGCTGGCGGGGATCTGCGTGCTGCCGGAGAAATCGAGGTCGGAGCGCAGGCGCTCGACTTCGGCCTTGACGGCAAGCGTGGCTTCGGTCAGGCGCGCGTCGACGTCCTCGAGGTCGAGGTAGGTCTTGACGTCCTCTGCTTCGATCCATGCCACGTTTCTAGTCCTCCGGGTCGGTGTCGCCCCGCCGCCGGGGGAAGGGTGGCGGCGGGGCGATGCGGGTCAGTCGGATAGCCGTCCGTCTCTCGGGCTAGTCGGCGATCTTGACCGCGGTGGCGACCTCGGTGTCGAACGACGCGAAGCTCGTGACGCCGAGCTCGACCTGCATCGTGCCGATCACGTTGGCGCGCAGCTGGAGCGGCGACGACTCGCGCAGCTCCACGACGCTCGAGTCGGCCACGATCAGGGCGCCGCCGCTGAGGTGCGAGCTGACGACGATGTCGAGGCCGGCGATCTGGCCGGCGAGGGACGACGCGGTCGTCGAGCCGCTCGTGAACGGCAGCGATCCCTCGGTCGCCAGCAGGTCTGCCCAGACGTCGGGCGCCATGTAGACCTTGTCGGGGCGACGACCCGAGTCGGAGTAGACGGCCGCCGACAGCTTGCCGATCGTGGCGAGCGTGGTGGCGCCGGGGCTGACGCCGCCGCCGTTCTGGAGCTGCGCGGCGAGCTTCGCCTCAACGTCCGAGTAGTAGTTGAGGACGATCTGCCGGTAGACGCTCTCGGCGACGCCGAAGCCGCGCTCGAGGGCGGCGACGGTCATCGAGACGCCGTAGGCCCACTGCTCGATGTTGACCTCGTGGTTGCCGACGGCCACGGCGTTGGACGGCGTCGGGTCGTCCTGGGCGATCCAGCCGCCGGTCGGAGTCGTGTTCCAGATCGGCTTGTAGAGCTTCATGCCCTCGGCCGGCAGCGCCGCGGTGCGGACGTTGTTGGCGAGCGGGCGGTTCTCCGGCAGGCCGTCGATGATCTGGCGGAGGTACTGGTCGGGCACGAGGCCGACGACCTGGTTCGTGTCGAGGACGTTCAGCTCGGCCTCGATCAGGCGCGTCGCGGTCTGGTCGCCCTTCATGGCCTTCACCATGTTCACGATGTACGTGTCGGCGAGCATCGGCTCGCGCTTCTCGGCGGTGATGGTCGGGATCGTCGTCGTCTCGGCGGCGATCGGCTCGGAGGTCTGCTCCACGGTGGTCTCCTGGGGGTCGGATGCGGGCTGCATGGTGGGGGTCGGGTCGGGGTCGGGGTCGTCGTCGGGCGTGGTCAGGTCGTCGTCGTCGGCGTCGGCCGAAACGCTCGTCAACGACGCTCCGGCGAATGCCGGGATCGAGACGAGGCTGACCTCGAGCAGGCTGGCGTCGGTGACGCTGACGGTGCCGTCGCCGTTGTCGGCTGCGGCGACGATTTCGGCGCCGATGCTGAGACCTCCGCGGCTGCCAGATGCGGCCTGCTCGAGGGCGAGGTCGCCTTCGGCGCCCTGGTCGATGCGGAACCGCGCGATGGCGCCGGTCTCCGTGTCGGCCAGCTCGGTCATGACGCCGACGGGGCGGTTGCGGTCATGGCCGAGGAGGAGGGGAGTGCGCGCGCGGGCCGGCTTGAGGCTGCCGCGCTCGAAGCTGTACGTCGTGCCGCCGAGGTTGGCCGTCTCGCCGTAGGGGACGGCGATGCCTTCGATGGTGCGGGTCGCCTGGTCGGCGGCGGTGACGTCGATGTCGAACTGGAGCACGTTAGATCCTTCCGGGTGTCAGGTCGGGTGTCGTGGTCGTTGCGGGAATGCCGAGGTAGCCACGCGCCTCGTCGACGCTGATGACGCCGGCGGCCTGGAGGGTGGTGGCGTAGGCGGTGGCTGCCTCGGGATCGGTGCGCAGGAACGCCTGCACGTCGAAGCGGATCTGCTGGCCGGTGGCGATCACGCTGTCGAGCGAGAGGGTGCGCTCGATCGTGTTGATGTACGGCGCGCACGCGGTCTGCACGAACTGCGCCATGTTCTGCGACACGTTGGCGTAAAGGAGGCTTGAGCTGTTGCCGGTCGGGCTGGCGCCGATCATCGTTACGGGGACGCCGAACATGCGCGCGATCGCCGTGTCGGCGTGGGCGCGGGCCTCGACGAGCTGGAGGTCGTGCGGGTTGAGGTCGGCGCGCGAGTATTCGACGTTCTGCAGGAACGCGATCGCGTTCTCACGGCGCGCGGCCTGGAAGGCGGAGACGACGTCGGCGGCTTCGTCGGGGCCGAGTTCGTGGCCGACGTTCTGGAGGATGCCGGCGGGCAGCTCGACGGTGGCGAAGCGACGCGCGGCGTCCTCGAGGTCGATCGCGGCGGCGAGCGTGCGGGCGCCGTAGGAGAGGATGCCGTCATGGCCGGCGTCGAAGTAGATGACGTCGGCGGCGTCGACGCGCGTGCCGTTGATGTAGTAGCCGCGGATGTTGAGGTAGTCGGTCAGGTTGTCCGAGTAGATCGCCTCGACGTTGGCGCCGCAGACGCGGCGCGCGCGGACGGCTCGCCCGAGCGGGTTGATATCGGTGGCGATGCCGTCGCGGGCGAGGATGATCCACGCGCTCTTGCCGTACCAGATCAGATCGTCGACGGTCTGCGCGATCGTCTGCGTCCACGTACACGACGGGTCGGGCTGCGTCAGCAGCAGGCCCGCGGGCAGCCGGTCGGCGCCGCGGTACTTGTCGATGCCGAGCTGCGCGATCGTGTTGACGATCAGATTCCGACACGCTGCGGCAGACGGAATGCTGAGGGCCGTCTCGCGGTTGAGGCCGAGCTGCAGCAGCGTCTGCAGGGATGCCGCGCTTGAGGGCGCGACCCACGGGTAGACGTGTTGCGCCTTCGTGGCAGGCTTCGCCTGGCCGGTGAAGATGTCGAGGAGACCCACGCATCTATGGTCGGCGGCGCGTCGCCGTTTCGCACGCGCAGCTAGGCGGCGGCGGTGGCGACGATATGCCGTCGCCGATTATTCGGGCGCAGCTCGTACCCGACGGCCCAGACGAGGGCGCGAGCGAGATAAATAGGGCCTTCGCTTGCGCGCTGCGACAGCTGCGCGTGCCCATCGCGCGAGGTGTACGCCGTCGCCATGAGCACCTGCTCGGTCAGGGTCGGGTTCCCGTCGTGGTAGACGTCGCCGGATTGGATGGCGGCCTTCGTCGGACCGTACCCGGCAACCTGGTCGCTGCTCTTTACCTTGAGTAGTTTCGCTCCCTTGATTTCCGGGACGCGCACGGTCTCATGGTGGAGGATCGTGATGCCGCGCCGCTCGGCGGCGACGTCCTGCAGCCACGACCACAGACTTGCGTGGCTCGTCTCGATGCGGGAGCGGACGACGATCCTGCCGTCGTCGTCGCGGGCGGCGAGGACGGCGCCGATAGGCAAGCCGTCGACGCTCGTCTCGACGGCGATGCAGCCGGGATTCGTCGCGGGCAGCTCGACGCTGTCGTCGTGGCAGCGCATCCATGCCTGCTCGGGAAGCCAGCTCGAGGCGCTGATGACCCAACGGTTCAGCATCTGCATGGCGAAGTCGTTGGGCGGCTGCAGGCGGTAAAACTGCTCGACCTGTTTTTCACGGCGCTCATTCCAGATCGGCGATGCCTGGCGCCACCCTTCGCGGTCGTCGATCGGCAGGTCGGGACTGGCTGACCATTCGATGAGCAGGATGTCGGCGGCTTCGGGATCGTCGAGCTGCGCGATGCCCTGCTCGCGGAAGGAGCGCAACAGATCAGAGCGAGACTCGCCGGCGGTCGACACGAGCCAGAGCTGCGAGCTGGTGCGCTGCAGCATCGTCGGCATGATGCCCGAGACGACGACGCCCTCGTCGACGGCCCACGCCTCGTCGATGAACGCCATCGAAATGGACAGGCCCGGCCCGGCGGTCATGTTCGCGGCGGCGATCATCCACTTCGACGTATCGGGCAGCTCGATCGCTTCCTGCCCGTTGGCCTGGCGCACCTTCGCGTCGGCCTTTGTCTCAAGTAGCCGCGCCGACATCTGCCAGATCTCGCGGGCGATCTGCCGATTCGATGAGACGTGCAGCAGCGTCTGCGGCTCGCCGAAGGCATCGTCGCCGCCCTGGAACAGACGCCACGACATGACCCCGCGCGAAAGCGTCGACTTGCCGCATTGGCGGGGAACCGTAAGCACGACGACGGGCCAGCGCAGCGTGCCGTCCCCGCGCACCTCGAGCGCGCGGCGGACGACGTGCGCCTGCCACGTCCACAGCTGCATGTCGAGCCATCGGTCGAGCCACGCGATGCACTCATCGCCAAGCGTGCCCGCCACGGTCGGATCGGTCGGCGTTTCCAGACGCGCCGGAACGTAGCCGTCCTCGATCGTTGCGAGATTGAGCAGCTCGTCTCGCTTCGGCTTTCGTGTGCTTCGTTTTGGCTTCGTTGCTTGGAGAGAGGTAGAACCAACCGTTCCCCCTGTC
>JBPCSR010000042.1:0-4977 GCA_051006935.1 Gaiellales bacterium | reverse complement strand
TCCTTGAGGATCACCGGGATGCCCCCGACCTTGTCGAGGTCGGCCATCACGTACTGGCCGCCCGGCTTGAGGTCGGCGATGTGCGGCGTGCGGGCCGCGATGCGGTTGAAGTCGTCGAGCGTGAGGTCCACGCCGCACTCGTGCGCGATCGCCATCAGGTGGAGCACGGCGTTCGTCGATCCGCCGCCGGCGTTGACCGCCATGATCGCGTTCTCGAAGGCCTGCTTCGTCATGATCCGGCGCGGCGTGAGCTCCTGCTCGACCGCCCGGACGGCGATCTCGCCGGCCTTCTGCGACCACTCGAGTCGGCGGGCGTGCGTGGCGGGAGCGGAGGAGGATCCGATCGGCGCCATGCCGATCGCCTCGCCGATCGTCGCCATCGTGTTGGCGGTGAACATGCCCCCGCACGAGCCGGCGCCCGGGCAGGCCTCCTTCTCGAGCTCGAGCAGGTCGGCCTCGCTCATCGTCCCGCGCGCCACGGCGCCGACGGCCTCGAAGACGTCCTGGATGTTGACGTCCTTGCCGCGGAACTTGCCGGGCATGATCGTGCCGCCGTAGAGGAAGCAGCCGGGGAGGTTGAGGCGGGCCATGCCCATCAGCATGCCGGGGAGGCTCTTGTCGCAGCCGGCGATCGTGACCGCGCCGTCGAAGCGCTCGGCGTGCATCACGAGCTCGTAGGCGTCGGCGATGTTCTCGCGCGAGACGAGCGACGCCCGCATGCCCTCATGGCCCATCGCGATGCCGTCGGAGACGGCGATCGTGTTGAAGATCAGCGCGACGGCACCAGCGGCCTGCACGCCCTTCTGCGCCTCGACGGCGAGCTTGTCGAGGTGGTAGTTGCACGGCGTGACCTGGTTCCACGACGTCGCGACGGCCATCTGCGGCTTCGTGAAGTCCTCGTCGTCAAGGCCGACGGCGCGGAGCATCGCGCGCGCAGGGGCGCGGCGGAAGCCCTTGGTGATCTCGTCGGAGGGGCGCTGGTTGTTGCTCATGGCGGCATCCTAGAGGCACCCGGAGGGCCTACGCCGCCAGCGAACCGCCCGCGTGGTCGGCCAGGACCGCGAGGACGGCGTCGGCATGGCGCTCGAGGAACGCGGGGCCGACGCCCGGCAGCAGGCTCAGTGCGTCGGGGGTCGTCGGGCGCGTCGCGGCGATCGCGTGGAGCGTGGCGTCCTTGCCGATCACGTAGGCGGGCACGCCGGCCTCCTTCGCGGCGGCGCTGCGCCACGCCTTGAGGGCGGCCAGCAGGTCCTCGGGCACGTCGTCGGGGATCGGCGGCGCCGCGGCCCGGCGCGTCGAGCGGGTGCGCGTCGCCGCCGTCTCGGGCGGGACCTCGATCGGCGAGCAGACGTCGCAGCAGCGGCCGTCGGCGACGGGCTCCTGCTCGTCGCCGAAGTAGCGCAGGAGCGTGAGGCGCCTGCAGGTCTCGCCCGCCGCGAACGCCTGCGCGGCGTCGAGCCGGTCCCAGCGGCCGCCGTCGATGCGGCGGGCCCGCAGCCGCACCTCCTCGGCGCGGTCGGCGCCCAGGCGCCGCAGCCGGATGCGCCCGCGCCACAGCTGGCTCGAGCCGGGAAGGAGCTCCGCCGCGCCGACGGCCTCGGCCGAGGCCAGCCATGCGCGCGCGTCGTCCTCGAAGGCGTCGAGCATCCGCGCGAGCTCACCCGGGTTGACGGAGAACTCGCCGCTGTCCGGATCGGCGACGCCCGCGAGCGCGGCGAGGACGCGGTTGACCTCGTCGGCGCCGAAGTGCGCGCGGCGGATCAGCGCGCCGAGGACGCCGCGGTCGCCGCTGGAGTGCAGGAGCACGCAGCGTGCCGGCAGGCCGTCGCGCCCCGCACGGCCCGACTCCTGGGAGTACGCCTCGAGCGACTGCGGCAGGCCCCAGTGCCAGACCTGGCGGATGTCGGCCTTGTCGACGCCCATGCCGAACGCCGTCGTGGCCACGATGACGCCGTCGGCCGAGGCCATGAAGCGGTCCTGGCGGCGCTGGCGCTCCTCGCGGTCGAGGCCCGCGTGGTAGGCCTGCGCGGCGAGGCCCGCAGCCGCGAGGGCGTCGGCGACCATCTCGCAGTCCTTGCGCGTGCGCACGTACACGACGGCCGGCAGCATCGCCGGATCGCGCAGCCCGTCCTCGAGCAGCTGCAGGCGCCGGGCCTTTCCGCTCGCCTCGATCGCGTCGAACGTGAGATTCGGCCGGTCGAAGCCCGTGTGCACCTCGACGGGGTCGCGCAGGTCGAGGCGGCGGATGATGTCGATGCCCGTCGCCGTCGTCGCGGTGGCGGTCAGCGCCATCACCGAGCGAGGCCGGATCTGCTCGCGCACCTGGGCGAGGCGGCCGTAGTCGGGGCGGAAGTCGTGACCCCATTCGCTGAGGCAGTGCGCTTCGTCGACGACGAGCAGGTCGACCTGGGCCTCGGCCAGCGCCGCGGCGAAGCGCGCGTTGGCGAAGCGCTCGGGGGCGACGTACAGCAGGCGCACGGCGGGCCCGTCGTCGAGCAGCGTGCTCTCCCCGCCGCGCAGCGCGCGCAGGATCGCCTCGACGTCCTCGGCGCTCGTGTCGCTCGACAGCGCGGCGACGTCGGTCCGACCCAGCCGGCGCAGCGCCTCCACCTGATCGCGCATCAGCGCGAGCAGGGGGGAGACGACGATGGTCAGGCGCAGCGCGCCGAGCGCGGGCAGCTGGTAGCAGAGCGACTTGCCCGAGCCGGTCGGCATGACCACGAGCGCGTCGCGCCCGTCGAGGGCCGCCTGCACCGCCTGCTCCTGCCCCGGCCGGAAGCCGTCGTGTCCGAAGACATCGCGCAGGAGCTGGTGCGGGTCGGCGGCCACGGTCCGCAGTCTACGAACCACGTCCCCGCGCGATCCGCGCGGACTGCGTCGTTTCGGCGCCGGAGGCGCGCGCGGAGCCGGCGGTCGTCGCGCACGTCCCCGGTACACTGCCGCCTCGATGGACCGCCGCGCCGAACTCGAGGAACGCACGCGCTACGAGGCCGCGGAGGTCGAGACGCGCATCTTCGACGCGTGGCGGGGCGCCGACCTGTTCACCGCCGATCCGGCCGCGCCCGGCGAGCCCTACTGCATCCAGCTGCCGCCGCCGAACGTGACCGGCTCGCTGCACATGGGGCATGCGCTGAACGGGTCGGTCCAGGACCTCCTGATCCGCTGGCGCCGCATGCAGGGCCGCAACGTCCTCTGGCAGCCGGGCACCGACCACGCCGGCATCGCCACGCAGATGGTCGTCGAGCGCCAGCTGGCCGCCGACGGCGTCACGCGCCACGATCTCGGCCGCGACGCCTTCGTCGAGCGCGTCTGGGAGTGGAAGGAGGCGACGGGCTCCACGATCATCGAGCAGTACAAGCGCCTCGGCGCGTCGATGGACTACTCGCGCGAGCGCTTCACGATGGACGACCGCTACGCGCCCGCCGTGCAGCAGGTCTTCGTCGAGCTCCACGAGCGCGGCTACATCTACCGCGACAACTACCTCGTCAACTGGAGCGTCCCGCTCGCCACGGCGATCTCCGACCTCGAGGTCGAGCACAAGGACGTCGACGACGTGCTCTACGAGGTCGCCTACGCCGTCGAGGGCGGGGGCGAGATCGTGATCGCCACCGTGCGCCCCGCCACGATCCTCGCCGACGTCGCGATCGCCGTGCATCCGGACGATCCCCGCTACGCGGCCATGATCGGGCGCGAGGCCGTCGTGCCGATGGTGGGCCGCCGCATCCCGATCATCGCCGACGACCGCGTCGAGATCGAGTTCGGCACCGGCGCCCTGAAGATCACGCCCGGCCACGACCCGACCGACTTCGAGATCGGCCGCGACCACGGCCTCGAGGCGCTTTCCGCGATCGGGCTCGACGGCCGCATGACGGATCTGATGCCGGCGTGGGAGGGGCTCACCGCCGAGGAGGGGCACGCGCGCGCCGTCGAGCACCTGCGGGAGAGCGGCGCGCTGCGCCAGGAGATCCCGTACCGCCACTCCGTCGGCTTCTGCCAGCGCTCGGGCGCGCGCATCGAGCCGCTCATCTCGCTCCAGTGGTTCTGCCGCATGGACGAGCTCGCCAAGCCGGCGATCGACGTCGTGCGCAAGCAGGAGGTGCGCTTCCACCCGGAGCGCATGGCGAAGATCTACCTCGACTGGATGGAGGCGATCCGGCCGTGGTGCGTGTCGCGCCAGCTCTGGTGGGGGCATCGCCTGCCCGTGTGGTTCGCGCCGGACGGCACGTACGTCGTGCAGGTCGAGCGGCCCGAGGGCGAGGGGTGGGAGCAGTCGACCGACGTGCTCGACACGTGGTTCTCGTCGGCGCTCTGGCCCTACGCGACGCTCGGCTGGCCCGAGCGGACGCCGGAGCTCGCGCGGTGGTACCCGGGCGACGTCCTGGTCACCGGCCGCGACATCATCAACCTCTGGGTCGCGCGGATGATCATGACCGGCATCGCCTTCGCCGACGGGATCCCGTTCACCGACGTCTACATCAACTCGACGATCCAGGCCGCCGACGGCCGCCGCATGTCGAAGTCGCTCGGCACGGGCGTCGACCCGCTCGACCTGATCGACCGGTACGGCGCCGACGCCACGCGCTACGGCCTGCTCAAGATGTGCTCGACCCAGGACGTGCGCTTCGCCGAGGGCATGATCGACGAAGGCCGCGGCCTCGCCAACAAGCTCTTCAACGCGACGCGGCTCGTGCTGCTGAACGCCGACCCCGACGCGCGGCCCGCGCCGAACGGCTTCGCGGCCGCCGACCGCTGGATCCTCGACCGCCTCGCCGCGACGATCGACGAGGTGACGGCGCAGTACGAGGACTTCCAGTTCTCGGCCGCGACGAAGACGCTCTACGCGTTCGTCTGGAACGAGTTCTGCGACTGGTACCTCGAGGCCATCAAGGCGCGCCTGTACGGCGACGACGCGACGTCGAAGCGCGCGGCCTCGGAGACGGCGCTGCTCGTGATCGAGCGCACGCTCGGCCTGCTCCA
>JBPCSR010000041.1:0-6671 GCA_051006935.1 Gaiellales bacterium | reverse complement strand
CGACATGTCGGGCGCCGCGCGCATCGCAGTGCTGCCGCCCGCCCGGACCGGCATCGGCAGCGCGGTCCTCGACCGGCTGCGCCGCGCCGCGGCGGCCTGCTCGACTTCGGTCGTGATCATGCGCCAATGGTCGCATCTGCGCCGCGCACTACGGTTCGCCTGTGCGGTTCCTGCTGTCCCTGATCCTGATCGTCCTCGCCGTGGGCGCGGCGCTCCTGTCGGGTGCGGGGGCGATGCTCGCGCGCAACGTGCTCGACCCCGCGGGGTTCACGCACGTCGTCGTCGAGACGGTGCAGTCGCCGGCGGGCACGCAGCTCGTGCGCGCCGCGGTGGAGAACGAGGTCGCCATCCGCGCGGCCGCGCAGCCCGATGCGATCGCGATGGGCGCCGCCTCGATCGCCGGCGCGTGGGCGGTGAAGGCGGTGCACTCGGACGCCGCGCCGCGCGTGCTCGGGCCCGTCGCGATCGGGCTGCAGCAGGGCATCCTCACGGGCACGCAGAGCGGCGCCGTGCAGCTCGACGTGCGCGCGCTCGCCACGGCCGCCGAGCCGCCGCCCGTCGTCCTGACGGTCCTGTCCGCGATCCCCGGCGACCTGCTCGTGACGATCCCCTGGATCTCGATGTCGCCGGGCGCGCAGACGATCCTGCAGGAGCTCGACCGGCACCGCTGGCTGCCCACCGCGCTCGCGGTCGCCGCGATCCTGCTCGGGATGCTGGCGCTCCTGGTGTCGCGTCGGCGCGGCCTCGCGCTCGTCCTGATGGGCGTGGCGCTCGCGGTCTCCGCGTACCTCCTACGTCCGCTCGCCACCGACGTCACCAGCTCCGCCGTGGCGCGGAGCTCGCAGGACGTCACCACCGGACCGCTCGCGGGCGTCTTCGTGGACCAGCTGTTCACGGGCTGGAGCGCCGTCAGCGGCGCGCTGATCGCGATCGGGCTCGCGCTCGTCCTGGTCGGCGTGGTGTTCGGCGTGCGTCGCGCGAGCCGCTAGTCGCGCGGCATGAACGGGATGCCCTCGGCGTCGACCACGTGCGCGCCGCCGTCCACGGTGATCGTCGCGCCGGTGATCCCGGACGCGCGATCGGAGACCAGCCAGGCGATCGTCGCGGCGACCTCGACCGCCTCGGCGGGACGCCGGCTCGGGGCGTACCGCGTGGCCTCGGCGTAGGCGGCGTCCAGGCCGCCGGTCGCCGCGGCGAGGTCGGTCATCGCCCCGTCGGCCATCGGCGTGCGCACCCAGCCGGGGCACACCGCGTTGACCCGCACGCCCTGCGGCCCGTGGTCCACCGCGAGGTGGCGGGCCAGGTGGATCGCGCCGGCCTTGGCCGAGCCGTAGGCGACGGACTCCGGCGTCGCGCGCAGCCCGGCCAGGCTCGCGACGATGACGATCGACCCCTGCGCGGCGATCAGCGCGGGCAGGCACGCCTTGGCGCCCAGGAACGGCGCGGTCAGGTTCTGGCGGAGGACGCCCTCGAAGCCCGCCTCCGTCTGCGTCAGCGCCGAGCCGGGGCTGCCGCCGCCGGCGCTGCACACGAGCGCCGTGAGCGTGCCCCCGGCCGACTGCAGCGCGGCGACCGCCGCCTCGAGGTGCCCGAGGTCCGCGGCATCCCCGGGGAGGGCCAGGCCCTCGGTCTCCGCCGCGACCTCCTGCAGGGGCTCGGGGCGCCGGCCGACGAGGCCGACGAGCCATCCGTCCGCCGCGAGCAGGCGCGCGGTGGCGGCGCCGATCCCGGTGCCGCCGCCGGTGATGAGCGCCGCCGGACGCACTACCCCTCGAGGACGACCGGATTCGAGAGCGTGCCGACGCCGCCGACGGTGACGCTGACGGTCTCGCCGGCCTGGAGGTAGCGCCGCGGCTCGCGGCTGTCGCCGACGCCGCCCGGCGTGCCCGTCGCGATGACGTCGCCCGGCTCGAGCGTCGCGCCGCGGCTGAGGTACTCGATGATCTGCGCCACGCTGAAGATCAGGTGCTTCGTGTTCGAGCTCTGCATCACCTCGCCGTCGATCGCGAGCGAGACGTCGATGTCGGCGAAGTCCACGCCGTCCGTGCTGGCGATCGACGGGCCGAGCGGGCAGAACGTGTCGAAGCTCTTGCCGTAGACGAACTGGCGCAGCGGCGTCTCGAGCTGCGCGCGGCGACCGCTGACGTCGTGGACGCAGGTGATGCCGCCGACGGCGTCCAGCGCCTCGTCGAGCGTGGCGCGGTAGGTGCGTCGGCCGATGACGACGGCGAGCTCGCCCTCGAAGTCGGGCCGCGTCTCCTCGCGCGGGATCACGATCGTCTCGCCGTGCCCGATCAGGCTGGACGGGTACTTCGAGAAGACGACCGGCACCTCGGGGATGTCGAGCTCCGACTCCTTGGCGTGGTCGCGGTAGTTGAGGCCGATCGCGATGATCTTGCCCGGCTGGACGGGGTGGAGGAGCTGCACGGCGTCGACGGCGACGGCGTCGCCGGCGGCGGCGGCGATGCGCGCCCAGCCCTCGACGTCGGGGACGAAGCCCTGATGCCCCGCAGGTCCGGCGTCGACGATCGAATCGCCCCCGAGGCGTCCGAGACGGATCTCGCCGTCCGCGTTCCGATACCGCACTGCATGCATTGGGGGTCCTCCTTGGTCGACCGTCGGCAGCATATCCGCGGTCGGCGTTCTGGATACAATCCCGCCACCGATACGGAGGGTGGGAGATGACCGTCAAGCAGCTTCAGGCGAAGGGTGTGCGCATCCTCCGCCTCGTCTACAGCGATCTCTACGGCGTGCAGCGCGGCAAGGACGTCCTGCTCACGCGCGCCGCCCACGCGATCTCCCACGGCAAGCCGTTCGTCGAGGCCGTGATGACGATCGACCACCACCACAACATCGTCAGCGGCGACGAGGCCGGCTTCCGCGACTTCCTCGCCGTGCCCGATCTCAAGACCGCGCGCATCAGCCCGCTCGATCCCGAGGTCGCCGTGGTGCTCTGCGACCTCAAAACCGTGCCCGGGCACGCGCCGTCGGGTCTCGACCCGCGCGGCTCGCTCAAGCGCATCGGCGAGCGCTACGCGAAGCTGGGCTTCACGCCCGTCGTCGCGCACGAGCTCGAGTTCTACCTGCTGGAGCGCCACCCCGACGGCGTCGGCGGGATGCGCCCGCTGCCGATGCGCGACTCCAGCGTGTACACGGTCGGACCGCTGGCGGACCCGACGGGCATCGTCCGCGCCATGTTCGACGCCTGCGAGGGCTTCGGCCTCGAGCCGATCTCGATGGCGCAGGAGTACGGCCACGCCCAGCACGAGATCAACCTGACGCACGGCGAGGCCGTCGACGCGACCGACCGCGCGTTCCTGTTCAAGTCGCTGGTCAAGCAGATGGCCGACATGGACGGCATCGTGGCGACGTTCATGGGCATGCCCGTCGACGAGGACGAGTGCTCTGGCTACCACCTGCACGCCTCGCTCGTGAACCGCGCGGGTCGCAACGTGTTCGACGCGCCGCGCGCGAAGGACGGCCTGTCGGAGACCGCGCACCAGTTCATCGCCGGCGTCGTGGAGCACGCGCCCGCGCTGGCCGGTCTGCTCAACCCGACGGTCAACGCCTACAAGCGCATCGTCAACGGCGGCCTCTCCCCGAAGTTCGCGAACTGGGGGCATGACAATCGGCTCGCGATGCTCCGCATCGGCGAGGAGCGCGGGCCGGCCGCGCGCGCCGAGGTGCGCTCCGGCGACGGCGCGGCCAATCCGTACCTCGTCGCCGCGGCGATCCTCGCCGCCGGGCTCGACGGCATCGAGCGCAAGCGCAAGCCCCCGAAGCCCGTCGTCGGCAACTTCTACGAGGGGCCGGAGTCCGCGATGGGCGCGCCGCTGCCCAGCTCGCTCGGCGAGGCGCTCGACGCGCTCGAGGCCGACACCCGTCTGGTCAAGATCATCGGCCCGGAGATGGTCGAGACGTTCCTCCGCAACAAGCGCTACGAGCTCGGCCGCTGGGAGGCGCACCAGAACCGCCTGACGGCCTGGGAGATCGAGGAGTACGCCGAGGCGCTCTAAGCTTCAGGGCTGCCGGCAGGGGCCGGCCAAGGCGGCGTCGGCCTCGGCCTCGTCGAAGCCCGCCTCGAGCAGCAGCTCGCGCGTGTGCTCGCCGAGCAGCGGGGGGTGGCGCGGCGAGGTCAGGTGGTCGCCGTCGAAGCTGATCGGCGAGCGGATCGTGCGGATCTCGCCCGCCGTCGGATGCGCGTGGGACTGCAGCGCGTACGGCGCCGCCGCGAGCGCCTCGGGGATCGTGCGGACGGGTCCGCTCGGCACGTCCCGCTCGGCGAGCGCGGCGAGCAGCGCGCCGGGCTCGAAGCGCGACGTCGCGGCCTGCAGCAGCGGGATCAGCTCCGCGCGGTGCGCGACGCGGTCGGGGTTCGTCGCGAAACGCGGGTCCTCGCCGAGCTCCGGCACGCCGATCGCCTCGCAGAGCGACCGGAACTGGAGGTCCGTCCCGACCGCCACGATCACGTGCGCCGTCGTCGTGGGGAACGTCTCGTACGGCACGATCGACGGGTGCGCGTTGCCGAAGCGCTCCGGCTCCCAGCCCGCGATCGCCGCCTCGGTGCCGCGGTTGGCCAGCCAGGCGAGCTGCGCGTCGAACAGCGACACCTGGACGTGCCGGCCCGGCGCACCGCCGCGCACCGCGTAGAGCGCGGCGAGGATGCCGTTGGCGGCGAACATGCCCGAGGTGATGTCGGCGATCGCCACGCCGACCTTCATCGGCGGCCCGTCGACCTCGCCGGTGATGCTCATGATCCCGCCCTCGCCCTGGATCGCGAAGTCGAAGCCGGGCAGCGGCGCCTCGGGGCTGTCGTGCGGGTAGCCGCTGATCGAGCAGTAGACCAGCGCGGGGTTGTCGGCGCGCAGCGCCTCCCAGCCGAGGCCGAGCCGGTCCGCGCCGCCGGGGATGAAGTTCTCGATCACCACGTCGCAGGTCGCGGCGATGCGCCGCGTGACGGCGATCCCCTCGGGGTCGCGGAGGTCGATCGCGATCGAGCGCTTCCCGCGGTTGGCGCTCATGTAGTAGGTGGCCTCGTCCCCCGCCCACGGCGGTCCCCAGGCGCGGGTGATGTCGCCGCCGTCGGGTCGCTCGACCTTGATGATGTCGGCGCCCATGTCGGCGAGGACCATCGCGCAGTACGGCCCCGCGAGCACGCGCGAGAGATCGAGGACGCGCACGCCCGCGAGCGGGCCGTGGTCGGGCGGCGCGACGGGCACGTCAGCCCTGCAGCGCCTTGACCAGCAGGCCGAGGTGCTTCGCCGGCGCGACCTTGCGCAGGATGTGCTCGATGCGGCCGCCGGGGCCGATCACGAAGGTCGAGCGCTCGACGCCCATGTACTTCCGTCCGTAGAGCGACTTCTCGACCCACACGCCGTACGCCTCGGCGGTCGCGTGGCCCTCGTCGACGAGGAGCGGGAAGGGCAGGTCGTGTTTGGCGCGGAAGGCCGCGTGGCTGTCGACCGAGTCGGGCGAGACGCCGAACAGCGCGACGTCCAGCCCCTCGACGGTGCTCCAGTCGTCGCGCAGCGCGCAGGCCTGCGCCGTGCAGCCGCTGGTGTCGTCCTTGGGATAGAAGTAGAGGACCACGCGTCGACCCGCCAAGCCGCTGAGCGACACGGTCGCACCGCGGTCGTCGAGCAGGGCGAAGGCGGGGGCGGGGTCGCCGATCGAGAGCTCCATGCGCGGAAGTCTAGGCGCGGGAGGCGCCGGCCTTCGCGCATACTTCCCCCGTGGTCACCGACCTCCACATCGGCCTCGGGATCGCCGTCATCGCGATCAACCTCGTGGCCGGCATCTGGGGGCTGCTCGTGTGGCGTCGCACGCTGCCGGCCAACCGCCTCTACGCGCAGGTGCTCGCGGCCTCGCAGACGGTGATCGTCGGGCAGGCGATCCTCGGCCTCCTGCTGCTCAGCCAGAACCTCCGCGCCGCGCAGCAGCTGCACTACGTCTACGGCCTCCTGCCGGCGGCGATGGTCGTGTTCGCCTACTCGGCGCGCCGCGACGACCACCTCCGCAACATCCTGATCTTCTCGATCGCCGCGCTGCTCGCCGCGGCGCTCGCCACGCGCGCGCTGACCGTCTCGGGGCTGATCGGCTGATCATGGAGACGCGGCAGCTCGTCAACTGGGGCATCGTGGTCCTCGCCGCCGTCGTGGTGACCGTCCTCCAGGTCGTGGCCGGCCCGGTGCTGTGGATCCTCGCGCTGGTCGTGCGCATCGCGATCCTGGCCGGCCTCGGCTGGTTCCTCTACACGCTCTGGCGCAACAACCGCTCGCGCCTGTCGTGGCTCTCGACCCGTCAGAAGCTCCTCTTCTACGGGGCCGGCCTGCTGATCGTCCTCGTCGTCCTCGTCTCGTTCCTGCTGCCGGTGGACCTGTTCACCTCGATCGTGCTCCTGCTGATCGTGGGCGGGTGCGCGTTCGGGATGTGGCGCATCTACCAGGACACGGGCGGCTGGTACTAGGCGCGCCGTCGCGCGCCGCGCGACGCCGTCCCCGCGAGGCCCGTGCGTCGTGGCGCGCCCGCGCGTCGTCGGCCTGGACGACGCTCGGCGCATGCGCCGCGGGCAGAGCAGCATCGAGGCCGTCCTGGCGGCGCTCCTCCTGTCGCTGCTCCTGAGCGTCGCGGCGTTCGCGTGCCTCGACAGCTGGCGCCGGGCGGAGCTGGCG
>JBPCSR010000040.1:0-4329 GCA_051006935.1 Gaiellales bacterium | reverse complement strand
CCCGCCGTCGATCGCGATGCGCGCGACGATGCCGTTGAGCGCGAAGAACACGCACGCCACGATCACGAGCGCGGCGCCCGCGCGGTACGACGAGGCCGATCGCATCACAGCTCCGCGGGGGTGGTGGCGACCTCGGACCGTCGACGGTAGGACAGGCGGGCGCGCTCGACGTACGTGATCGCGACGATGGCGATCACGATGCCCGCGATCTCGACCGTCGTCATCGACTGCCCGAGCAGGATCCACGCGACGAAGGCGGCCAGGATCGGCTCGATCATCCCCACCACGCTCGTCGCGCCGGGCCCGATCCTCGCCGCGCCGACGATGAACAGGAGGTACGCCGCGACGGTTCCGAGCAGGACCACCCAGGCAACCGCGAACCACATCGGCACCGCGATGTCGATGCGCCCCTGCAGCTCCTCCGGCAGCCCGAGCAGGCCGAACGGCAGCGTCCAGGCGGGCACGATCACCATCCAGATGGCCGACGCCGTGACGAGCGCCGCCCCGGTGCGGGCCAGGGGCGGCAGCGCGGTGGGCTGGCGCGAGGCGAGGATCACCTGCATCGCGTACGCCGCCGTCGTCGCGAACGCGAACACGAGGCCGAGGTTGTCGACCGAGGTGAAGCCGCCGGCCCCGCCGAGCACCGCCATGGCGACCCCGACGATGGCGATGAGCATGCCGACGTACGCCTTCCCCGGGAGCATCTCGCCGCGGCGGAGGCGCTGGTACGCGGCCACGGGGATCGGCGCGGTGTAGACGATGACGAGCGCGAGCGCCACGTTCAGCCGCGAGATCGCCTCGAAGAACAGCCCCTGCGAGAGCACGATCCCGAACAGGGCGAACAGCGCGATCGGCAGGAGCATCGTGCGGTCGATGCGCCGCACGTGCGGGAGCAGGAACGGCAGCAGGATCAGCGCCGCGGCGAAGGCGCGCCCCGCGCCGAGCTGGAGCGGCCCGACGCCGCCGTCGATGGCGATGCGGCTGAAGACGCCGTTGAACCCCCACAGCGCCGCCGCCACGGCGACGCACAGATAGCCGACGCGCGGGCTCATCCGTCAGAGCTCGACCGGGGCGTCACGCGGCGTGGCCCGCGCGGCGCGCACCCGTGCCCGCTCGACGACCACGATGCCGCCGACGGCGATGGCGATGCCGACGACCTGCGTCGGGACGAGGTGCTGGCCGAGCAGCCCCCACGCGAGCACCGCGCCGAGCACGGGCTCGACCATGCCGACCATGCTCGACGCGCCCGCTCCGGTGAGGCTCGTTCCGCCGACCCACGTCACGTACACGCCGACCGAACCGATCAGGATCACGAACACCACCGCCACCCACACGGGCAGCGAGAAGCCGAAGCGCCCGTCGAAGGTCGTCGTGTCGTCGAGCTTGTCGAACGGCAGCGACCACGGGGGCCGCACGAAGCACCACACGATGGCGGCGACCACCATGCACGCGCCGGTCCGGGCGAGCGGCGGCAGCGCCCGCGGCAGGCCCGCGGCGAGGATCACGCTCCACGCGTACGCGATCATCGCGACGAGGGCGAAGAGGAAGCCCGTCAGCGAGATCGCGGGCATGCCGCCCTCGCCGACGATCGCGAGCCCGACGCCGCCGACCGCGACCACGATCGCCGCCCAGCCGTGCAGCGGGAGCGTCGCGCCGAGCCGGACGCGCTCGTACACGGCGACGACGATCGGCGCCGTGAAGATGATCACGAGGACGAGCGCGACGTCCGCGTGCGAGATCGCCTGGAAGTACGCGCCCTGGCCGAGCACGAGCCCGACGACGCCGAAGGCGGCGAGCGGCAGCAGGTGGCCGCGGCGAAGGGTCCGCAGATGCGGCAGGAGGAAGAACACGAGGATCGCGGCCGCGCCGTAGATGCGCGTGGCGGAGAGCGTCGCCGGGTCGACGCCGGCGTGGATGACCAGGCTCGCGAAGACGCCGTTGCCCGCCGCGAACGAGGCCGAGGCGACGACCATCACGTACCCGAGCCAGACCAGGTCGCCGCGTCGCGTGGAGGAGCCCGCCATCGCCGTCACGGTATCGCGACCGCGGTCGTACCTGCATACGGCTACGCTCCCCCCATGGCACTCCACCTCGAGGACCTGCCCGTCGGCACCGTGCTCACCTCGGAGCCGCGCACGATCTCGGCGCAGGACATCGCCGACTACTGCGAGCTGTCGGGCGATCACAACCCGCTGCACACCGACGACGAGTGGGTGCGCGCGAACACGCCGTTCCGCGAGCGGATCGCGCACGGGCTGCTCGTGCTCGGCGTCTCCTCCGGCAGCACGTGCGCCGAGATGGACGCGCTCACGATCATCGCCTACCTGTCGGAGTCGCGGAACTTCCGCGCGCCGACGTATCCGGGCGAGTCGGTCGTGACGACGTGGGAGGTCGTCGAGAGCCGCCCGTCGAACTCGAAGCCCGAGCAGGGCCTCGTGCGCTTCGCCGTGACCTGCAGGAAGCAGGACGGCACCGTCGTCCAGGACGGCGAGGACCTGCTGCTCGTGGCGCGCCGCCCCGCGTAGGCCGGGCGCCCCGGCCCGCAGCCGGAGCGCCCGCGTGCGTCCTACGCGATCGCCGGCAGGCCCTCGAGGCTCTTGGCCGCGGCGTCGAGCTCGGACTGCGGCAGCTCGATGTCCTCCATCGTCCCGTTGAAGTACGCGTCGTACGCGGCGAGGTCGAAGTTGCCGTGGCCGCAGAGGTTGAACAGGATCGTCCGGGAGACGCCCTCCTCGCGAGCCCGCTCGACCTCGGCGACGACGTGGCGGATCGCGTGCGTCGGCTCCGGCGCCGGGATGATGCCCTCCGTGCGCGCGAAGCGGACGGCCTCGGTGAAGCACTCGCGCTGCGGATACGCCACGGCCTCGATCAGGCCGAGGTTCAGCAGGTGCGAGACCATCGGCGCGGCGCCGTGGTAGCGCAGGCCGCCCGAGTGGATCGTGTCGGGGATGAACCCGTGGCCGAGCGTGTGCATCGGCATCAGCGGCGTGAGCTGCGCCGTGTCGCCGAAGTCGTAGCCGTAGTGGCCGCGCGTGAGCGTCGGGCACGCGGCGGGCTCGACGGCGACGACGCGGATGTCCTTGCCGGCGATCTTGTCGGCGAGGAACGGGAACGAGATGCCGGCGAAGTTCGAGCCGCCGCCGACGCAGCCGATCACGACGTCGGGATACGCCCCGGCCTCCTTCAGCTGCTCCTGCGCCTCCTGGCCGATGATCGTCTGGTGCAGCAGCACGTGGTTGAGCACGGAGCCGAGCGCGTACTTCGTGTCGTCGCGCGTGGCGGCGTCCTCGACGGCCTCCGAGATCGCGATGCCGAGGCTGCCGGGGCAGTCCGGATCCGTCTCGAGGATCGCGCGGCCCGCGTTCGTGTCCATCGACGGGCTCGCCACGATCGAGCCGCCCCAGGTCTCGATCATCGAGCGGCGGAACGGCTTCGCGTCGTAGGACGCGCGCACCTGGTAGACCTTGATCTCGAGGTCGAACTGGGCGCCGGAGAAGCTCAGCGCCGAGCCCCACTGGCCCGCGCCGGTCTCGGTGGCGATGCGCTTGACGCCCTCCTGCTTGTTGTACCAGGCCTGCGGAATCGCGGTGTTCGGCTTGTGCGAGCCGGCCGGCGAGGTGCCCTCGTACTTGTAGAAGATCTTGCAGTCCGTCCCGAGCGCGGCCTCGAGGTTCTCGGCGCGCAGGAGCGGCGTCGGACGCCACATCGCCAGCACGTCGCGGATCGGGTCGGGGATCGCGATCTCGCGCTCGGCCGAGACCTCCTGGCCGATCAGCGCCAGCGGGAAGAGCGGCGCCAGGTCGTCCGGACCGATCGGCTGGCCGGTGCCGGGGTGCAGCGGCGGCGGCGGCATGCTCGGCAGGTCGGCGGCGATGTTGTACCAGTGGCGCGGGACCTGGTCGTCCTTGAGCGAGTACTTGCGGGTCATGGGGCGATCCCTTTCCGGGATGGGCTTCGGTCGGTGCCGGGATGCTAGCCGGTTTCCTGCGATTTGCAGGGAAATCAGTCGACGTGGACGAGCACGGCCTGGCCCTGCCCGACGCCGATGCACACCGCCACGAGCCCCGTGCCGCCGCCGCGCCGGCGCAGCTCGCGCGCGCAGTCGAGGATCAGGCGCGGCGCCGATGCGCCCAGCGGATGCCCGTAGGCGATCGCGCCGCCGTGGACGTTCACGCGCTCCTCGTCGATCTCGGGGAGCTCGCGCAGCACGGCGAGCGGCACGGCCGCGAACGCCTCCTGCAGCTCCCACAGGTCGATGTCGCCGACGGCGAGGCCCGCGCGGTCGAGCAGCGCGCGGATCGCCGGCACCGGCGCGTACCCGAACTCGTG
>JBPCSR010000039.1:0-3588 GCA_051006935.1 Gaiellales bacterium | reverse complement strand
GCGGCCGAGGCGGCCGACGAGGCGCCGCGCGCCTCGATGATCGCGGCGCCGCGCTTCTGCACGGTCGGGATGAACGTGTCGGCGACCCACGCCTCATCGGCGATCGCGTCCCACGCGCCCTTGCCCGCGACCTTCGCATGCACGACGTCGGGGTACTGCGTGGCCGAGTGGTTGCCCCAGATGGTCATGTTCGTCACGTCGGCGACGGCGGCGCCGGTCTTCTGCGCGACCTGCGTCTTGGCCCGGTTGTGGTCGAGGCGCATCATCGCGGTGAAGCGCTCGTTCGGCACGTCCGGCGCCGAGTTCATCGCGATCATCGCGTTCGTGTTCGCCGGGTTGCCGACGACGAGGATCTTGATGTCGTCGGCCGCGTGGTCGTTGATCGCCTTGCCCTGCACCGTGAAGATCGCGCCGTTGGCCTCGAGCAGGTCGCCGCGCTCCATGCCCTTCGTGCGCGGGCGCGCGCCGACGAGCAGGCCCACGTTGGCGCCGTCGAAGGCCTCGTTCGGGTCGTCCGTGCAGACGATGTTCGACAGCAGCGGGAACGCGCAGTCGTCGAGCTCCATCGCGACGCCGTCGAGCGCGCCGCGAGCCTGCGGGACCTCGAGCAGGCGAAGCTCCACCTTCGTGTCGGGGCCGAGCATCTGGCCGCTCGCGATGCGGTACACGAGCGCGTAGCCGATCTGGCCTGCGGCTCCGGTGACGACGACCTTGACGGGGCTGGACATAGGTTCCTCCGGGGGAGAGTTCGTTGGGTGAATCGTGCCAATCCGCCGAGGATCCGGCGGCACGGGGCGCTATCTGCTGATCGCAGCGTGGACGGCGTCGGCGCACCGCCGGCCGTCGGCGATCGCCGTCACGACGAGGTCGGCGCCGCGGACGGCGTCGCCGCAGGCGAAGACGCCCGGCGTCGCGGTCGCGTACGTGGCGTCGACGTCCACCGTGCCGCGCTCGCCGATCAGCGCGCCGGACTGCGCGTAGACGTCGTCGTCCTCCGTCCCGGTGAAGCCGATCGCGAGCAGGACGAGGTCGACCTCGAGCTCCACCTCGCCGCCCTGCGCGGGCACCGGCCTCCGCTCGCCCGTCTCCGCATAGCCCGGGAATTCGACGCGGTGGCCGACGAGATGCGTGACGTGGCCGTCCTTCCCCTGGAACCCGTCCGTGACGAACTGCCACTCGCGCTGGCCGCCCTCCTGGTGGGCCGCGTAGGTGCGCAGCACGACGGGCCACTCGGGCCACGTCTTGAGCGGGCTGCGCTCGCTCGGCGGGGTCGGGCCGTGGGCGATCTCGTGGACCTCGATCGCGCCCTCGCGCAGCGCGTTGCCGAGGCAGTCGGCGCTCGTGTCGCCGCCGCCGAGGATCGCGACGCGCTTGCCCTTGGCGGTGATCTCAGGCCCCTCGATCGGCATCCCCGCGACGCGGCGGTTCTGCTGGATCAGGTACGGCATCGCGAACTCGATGCCCGCCAGCTCGCGGCCCGGCAGGGCGAGGTCGCGGTGGCGCTGCGCGCCGGTGGCGAGGATGACGGCGTCGACGCCGTCTCGCAGCTCCTCGAGCGACAGGTCGCGCCCGACCTCGACGCCGGTCGCGAACTCCACGCCCTCCGCCTCGAGCTGCTCGAGCCGGCGGTCGATCATCGCCTTGTCGAGCTTGAAGTCGGGGATGCCGTACCGCAGCAGGCCGCCGAGGCGGTCGTCGCGCTCGAAGACGGTCACGCCGTGGCCGGCGCGCACGAGCTGCTGCGCGGCGGCGAGCCCGGCCGGCCCGGAGCCGATCACGGCGACGCGGCGTCCCGTCGCGCGCTCGGCGCGCTGCGGGGCGACCCAGCCGTTGGCGAACGCCTCCTCGATGATCTTCAGCTCGACCTGCTTGATCGTGACGGGCTCCTCCTCGAGGGCGAGCACGCAGGCCTCCTCGCACGGGGCGGGGCAGACGGCGCCGGTGAACTCGGGGAAGTTGTTCGTCGCGTGCAGGCGGTCGATCGCCTCGCGGAAGTGGTCGCGCTCGACGAGGTCGTTCCACTCGGGAATCAGGTTCCCGAGCGGGCAGCCGGTGTGGCAGAACGGCACGCCGCAGCCCATGCACCGCCGGGCCTGCTCGCGGACGAGGCCGACCTCGGCCTCGGGCGCCACGAACGCGTAGTCGGCGATGCGCTCGTCGACGGGGCGGTACGGCGTGAGCCGCCGCTGGATCTGCAGGAAGCCGCGGGGGTCAGTCACCGGCGATCGCCGCCTCGTCGTCGCTCGCCGCGCGCTCGGCCAGCACGCGCGCGTAGTCGTCGGGCATCACCTTCACGAACCGCTTGAGCGCCGACGCCCATTCCTTGAGCAGCGCCGCCGCGATCGGCGAGCCCGTGCGGGTGGCGTGCTCCTCGAGCAGCCCCTTGAGCAGCGCGCGGTCCGCCACGCTCTCGACGGCCTCGAGCGAGACGCTCGCCGGGTTCACCCGCTTCGCGAACAGCCCGTCGTCGTCGAGCACGAACGCGATCCCGCCCGACATGCCGGCGGCGAAGTTCCGCCCGGTCGGGCCGAGCACGACGGCGACGCCGCCGGTCATGTACTCGCAGCCGTGGTCGCCGACGCCCTCGACGACCGCCGTCGCACCCGAGTTGCGCACGCAGAACCGCTCGCCGGCGCGGCCGCGCAGGAACGCAGCGCCGCTCGTCGCGCCGTACAGCGCCACGTTGCCGACGTACGTCGAGCGCGCCACGTCGTAGCCCGCGTCGTCGGCCGCGCGCACGACGATGCGCCCGCCGGACAACCCCTTGCCGAGGTAGTCGTTGACGGGGCCGGTCAGCTCGATCTCCGTGCCCGCCATCGCGAAGGCGCCGAAGCTCTGCCCGCCGTGGCCGCGGACGCGCAGCGTGATCGTGCCGTCGGGCAGCCCGTCGGGGCCGACGCGCCGCGCGATCTCGCCGGCGAGCATCGCGCCGAAGGTGCGGTTGATGTTCTGCACGTGCCGCTCGATCACGACCGGCGTGCCCGTGGCCAGCGCCGGCTCGGCCTCGCGGATGATCTCCGGGTCGATCTTCGCGTCGAGCGCGTGGTCCTGCGGGCGTCGGCGCACGGGCGCGGGGTCGCCCGCGCTGCGCGGGTGGGCGAGGATCGGCGCGAGGTCGAGGCTCTCGAGCCACTCCGGGCGGTCCGTGCGCTCGCGCAGCAGGTCGCGGCGTCCGATCAGCTCGTCGACGGTTCGCACGCCGAGCCCGGCCATCAGCTCGCGCAGGTGCTCCGCGACGAACAGGAAGTACCGCACGATCTGCTCGGGCGTGCCGCGGAACCGCTCGCGCAGGACGGGGTCCTGCGTGGCGATGCCGACCGGGCACGTATTGAGGTGGCAGACGCGCATCATGATGCAGCCCGCGGCGACGAGCGGGGCGGTCGAGAACCCGAACTCCTCTGCGCCGAGCAGCGCGCCGATCAGCACGTCGCGCCCGGTGCGCAGCCCCCCGTCGACCTGCAGCGTCACCTGGCCGCGCAGGTCGTTCATCACGAGCACCTCGTGCGCCTCGGCGAGCCCGAGCTCCCACGGGATCCCCGCGTGCTTGAGGCTCGACAGCGGCGACGCGCCGGTGCCGCCGTCGTGGCC
>JBPCSR010000038.1:0-5156 GCA_051006935.1 Gaiellales bacterium | reverse complement strand
CCTCGCGGGGCTCGGCGTCGCCGTCGCCAACGCGCATCCCGACGTGCTCGCCGCCGCGGACGAGGTCACGGCCTCGAACGCCGACGACGGCGTGGCGCTGGTCGTCGAGCGCCTGCTCGGCGCCTAGCCGCTACGCCATCTGGCGCAGCACCATCGGCAGGATGCCGCCGTGGCGCAGGTACTCGATCTCGACGGGCGTGTCGACGCGGGCGAGGGCGTCGAACGCCTCCTCGGAGCCGTCGGCGCGCGTCACGGTGACGCGCACGGTGCCGCGCGCCTCGAGGGCGGGCAGGCCGGTCACGGAGATCGTCTCGGTGCCGTCCAGCTTCAGCGTCGTGCGGTTGACGCCGTCGGGGAACTGCAGCGGCAGGACGCCCATGCCGACGAGGTTCGAGCGGTGGATGCGCTCGAACGACTCGGCGATCACGACCTTCACGCCGAGCAGCAGCGTGCCCTTGGCCGCCCAGTCGCGCGATGAGCCCGAGCCGTACTCCCGGCCCGCGACCACGATCAGCGGCACGCCGTCGGCCGCGTAGCGCTCGGCCGCGTCGTAGATCGACATGACCTCGCCGGACGGCTGATAGGCGGTGACGCCGCCTTCCGTGCCCGGGGCGAGCTCGTTGCGCAGGCGGATGTTCGCGAACGTGCCGCGCACCATCACCTCGTGGTTGCCGCGCCGCGCGCCGTAGGAGTTGAACTCGCGCTGCTCGACGCCGTGCTCGAGCAGCCAGCGGCCGGCGGGCCCGTCGGGCTGGATCACGCCGGCGGGCGAGATGTGGTCGGTCGTGATCGAATCGCCGAGCACGGCCAGCGCGCGCATGCCCGTGATGTCCGTCAGGTCGCGCGGGTCGGCGGCCATGCCGGAGAAGAACGGGGGCTGGCGCACGTAGGTCGAGTCCGGATCCCAGTCCATCGTCCGGCCGCTCGGCGCCGACAGCGCGCGCCAGTGCTCGTCGCCGTCCCAGATCGCGCCGTACTCCTTCGCATAGAGATCCTCGGTCAGCGACGCGGCGATGACCTCCTTGACCTCCTCGAGCGACGGCCAGATGTCGGCCAGCATCACGGGCCGGCCGTCCTGGTCCTCGCCGATCGGCTCGGACGTGAGGTCGATGTCGAGCGTGCCCGCCAGCGCGTAGGCGACCACGAGCGGCGGCGAGGCGAGGTACGCGGCGCGCACCTTGGGGTGCACGCGTCCCTCGAAGTTGCGGTTGCCGGACAGCACCGCGCCGACCGCGAGCTCGTGCTCGGAGATGGCGGCGTCGAGCGCCTCGGGCAGCGGGCCGGAGTTGCCGATGCACGTCGTGCAGCCGTAGCCGACGAGGTTGAAGCGCAGCTCGTCGAGCGGTCCGGTGAGCCCGGCCCGGTCGAGGTAGTCCGTGACGACGCGGGAGCCCGGCGCGAGGCTGGTCTTGACCCACGGCTTCGTCTCGAGCCCCTTCGCGCGCGCGTTCCGGGCGAGCAGGCCGGCGGCGACCATGACGGACGGGTTCGACGTGTTCGTGCACGAGGTGATCGCGGCGATCACGACGCTGCCGTGGTCGACGACGCAGTCCTCGGCGGTCGTCGTGGCACCGGCGGCCTCGGCTGGGACCAGCGCCTGCACGGGGATCCGCACGGGCGACGACTCGCGCGGGAACGCGGCCTCGAAGCTCTCGCGCACGCCGCCGAGCGAGACGCGATCCTGCGGGCGGCTCGGGCCGGCGAGGCTCGGCTCGACGTCGCCGAGGTCGAGCACCAGGACGTCGGAGTACGCCGCCAGCGGCTGGCCGTCCTCGCGGAACATCCCCTGCGCGCGGCAGTAGGCCTCGGCCACCTCGGCCTGCGCCTCGCGGCCGGTCGAGCGGAGGAAGCGGATCGTCTCGGCGTCGACCGGAAAGGTCGCCGCGGTCGCGCCGAACTCGGGCGCCATGTTCGACAGCGTCGACCGGTCGGGGATCGAGAGCGCGCTGAGGCCATCGCCGCAGAACTCGACGTAGCGGCCGACGACCCCGTACGCGCGGAGGCGCTCGGTGACGGTGAGGACGAGGTCCGTCGCCGTCACGCCGGGGTTGAGCGAGCCCCGGAACTCGAACCCGATCACGACGGGCTCGCTCATCGCGAGCGGCTGGCCGAGCATCGCGGCCTCGGCCTCGATGCCGCCGACGCCCCAGCCGAGCACGCCGAGCGCGTTCACCATCGTCGTGTGCGAGTCGGTGCCGACGAGCGTGTCGGGGAGGGCCACGGGGCCGCCGTCGTGCTCGCGCACGTCGACGACGGTGGCGAGGTGCTCCACGTTGACCTGGTGGACGATGCCCATCCCGGGCGGCACGACGCGCAGTCGGCCGAACGCGCCCTGGCCCCAGCGGAAGAAGCGGTAACGCTCGCCGTTGCGCTCGTACTCGCGCTCGACGTTGCGCTCGAAGGCGTACCGCGTCCCGAACGTGTCGACCTGCACCGAGTGGTCGATCACGAGGTCGACGGGGACGAGCGGATCGATCGCGCCGGGATCGCCGCCGAGCGCGGCGTGCGCGTCGCGCATGGCGGCGAGGTCGGCGATCGTCGGGATGCCGGTGAAGTCCTGCAGGATCACGCGCGACGGGATGAAGGGGACGGACGTGCCGTCGGGGGCGGGCGCGGGCCAGGCGGCGAGGGCGCGGATGTCGGCCTCCGACACGTGCGGGCCGGTGGAGTGGCGGAGCTGCATCTCGAGGAGCACGCGCACCGTGTACGGCAGTCGCGAGGTGTCGATGCCGGCCTCGTCGCAGGCGGCGATGGCGAAGTAGTCGACGCCGTCGACGCCGGGCAGCGGACGGCGCGCATTGAGGGGGTCCGGGGTGCGCGTCATGGCGGCATCATGCCAAGCCTCGGGCGTCGTCAGGCGAGCAATCCGAACCCGGGATCGACCACGCCGACCAGCGCGCCGATCCCCGCCGCCGCGACGACCAGCGCCGGCACCGGGAGGCCGCGGCGCTGCAGCAGGAAGACGCCCACGGCGATGGCGGCGGCGAGCAGGTCGAGCCCGCCGTCTCGCAGCAGCGCGTGGTCCGCGAGGTAGATCACGAGGACGGCGATGGCGCCCGCGACGACGCCCTGCAGCGCCGCCAGCGCGTCGGCGACCGGTCCCCGCTGCGGCACGTGCGCGATCAGCGGGCTGCCCACGGCGATCATCAGGAACGACGGCGCGAACGTGGCGAAGGTGGCGACGAGCGCGCCGGTGACACCGCCCACGCCGCCGCCGAGCGTCGTCCAGCCGGCGACGAAGCCGACGAACGAGTTGACCATGATCAGCGGTCCCGGCGTCGTCTCGCCGAGCGCGAGGCCGGCGATCATCTGCTCCGGCGTGAGCCAGCCGAATCGCCCGACCGCGGCGGCGGCGACGAACGGGAGGATCGCGTAGGCGCCGCCGAACGTGACGAGCGCGACGATCGTGAAGAAGCCCGCGAGCTCGGCGATCACGCCGCCGACGAGCAGCAGCGCGGCGATCGCGGCCAGCCAGATGCCGATGCCGATGAGCGCGTGCCGGATCAGGCGCGCACGGTCGACGGCCGGCGGCACGCCGGGGTCGGCCTCGTCCTCGAGCGGCACGAGCGCTCCGGGTCGCGCCCGCCCGATCAGCCAGCCGGCGAGCGCGCCCAGGACGACGAGCAGCGGGAACAGCGCCCCGGCGAGCAGTCCGAGGCCGGCGATGGCGGCGATCGCGAGCGTCCAGCGCGTGCGCACGACCTTGCGCCCCATGCGCAGGCCCGCCGCGACGACCAGCGCGACGACCGCACCGCCGAGCGCGCGCACGATGCCGGTGACGACGTCGGTCTCGCCGAAGGCCATGTAGATCCAGCTCAGCGCGATGATCAGGAGCAGGCTCGGCAGGATGAACAGCCCGCCGCTGGCCAGCGCGCCGCGGATGCCGTGCAGGCGCCAGCCCAGGTAGCACGCCAGCTGCTGCGCTTCGGGTCCCGGCAGCGCGGTGCAGAGCCGGAGCGCGTGCAGGAACGAGCGCTCGTCGACCCACGCGCGGCGCTCGACGACCTCGCGGTGCATCAGGTCGATCTGCGCGATCGGGCCGCCGAAGGAGATGCAGCCGAGCCGCAGCCAGACGAGCAGCGCGGTCCCGAAGGACGGCGTCACGTCGTGGCGCCGCCGATCGCCCAGCCGCCGCGCAGGGTGCGCGCCCCGCCGAGGGCGAAGCGGATCAGGATGAAGAGCGTGATGCCGAGCCAGAGCCCGGTCAGGCCCCAGCCGAGGTACACCGTGCCGAGCATGCACGGAAGGTAGCCGCCGAGCACGGCCACGAGGGTGAAGTTCCGCATAAAGGCGGTATCGCCGGCGCCGACGAGGATGCCGTCGATCGCGAAGACCACGCCGGCGAACGGCTGCATGCCGCCGAACCAGCCCCACGCGGCGCCCGTCGCGTCGACGACGTCCGCGTCGGAGGTGAACAGCCGTGGGATCACCCGCCAGCCGGCGAGGATGATCGCGCCGAAGACCGCGCCGACGATCGCGCCGAGCTCGCAGAGGCGCCGAGCGGTGGCGCGGGCGGCCTCGACCTCGCCGGCGCCGAGCAGCTCGCCGATCAGCGCCTGCGCCGCGATCGCGAAGGCGTCGAGCGTGAGCGCGAGGAAGTACCAGAGCTGGATCGCGATCAGATGCGCGGCGACCTGCTCCGGCCCGAGCCGCGAGGCGACGGCGGTGGCGCTGAGGAACGTGCCCTCGAGCGCGATCGTGCGGATGCCGAGGTCGCGCGCGGTCGCGAGCTGCTCGATCAGGCCCTGCGCGTGCGGGCGCAGCGATACGTGCTCCCGCAGCAGCGCCCGCAGGAAGAGCGCGGCGGCGATGATCTGGCCGACGACGTTGGCGTAGGCCGAGCCGTCGATGCCGAGGTCGAGCCCGTAGACGAGCAGCGGGGCGAGCGCGGCGCTGACGCCGTTCGAGATGAGCAGGAAGACGAGCGGCTTGCGCAGCTCCTGCACGCCGCGCAGCCAGCCCTGCCCGGCGAGTACCATCGTGACGAACGGGATCCCGAACAGCGCGATGCGCAGCCACGACAGCGCGGCCGTGCGCGTCGCCTCGTGATCGCCGGCGACGAGGTGTACGAGCGGCCCTGCGAACGCCTGCAGGACGATCAGCAGCAGGACGCCGACGATCGCGCCGAGCCAGGTCGCCTGCACGCCGCGCTCGAC
>JBPCSR010000037.1:0-7837 GCA_051006935.1 Gaiellales bacterium | reverse complement strand
TCGAGGAAGCACGCGCCGGCGGCGAGCCGCTCGCGGACGCGTTCGACTGCGTCGCCCTCGGCCGGCACGCCGCGCGGGGGCGGGCCGAGCAGCGGCGCGTCCTCGCGGATGGATAGCGCGACGCGTCCCTCGCCGGCACCGGCCCAGACGACCTCGCCGCTCGTCGACAGCGCGTCGAGCTGCTCGGGCCGGAATCCGGGCACGCGGCGGGGCAGCACGTCGGCCTCGAGGATCGCGACGGGCAGGACGAGGCCCTGCAGGGTGGCGATCGCGTCGCGCAGCCGCTCGCCCGCGCCGCCGCCGCCCTCGTCGACCCGCTGCCAGCGGGGCAGGAAGCGCGCCAGCGCCTCCCCGGGGACGGCCTCGATCTCGGAGCGCAGCACGGCGAGCGTGGCGCGGCGGATGCGCCGCAGCACGTCGCTGTCGCACCACTCGAGGCCCGAGCCGCCGGGCAGCAGACCGCCCTGGACGACGGTGCCGTCGGCGGCGAGGCGCTCGAGCTCGTCGAGCACGCGCCGCTCGGGCACCCCGAGGCGCGCGCCGATCGCGGCGGCCGTGAAGGGGCCGTGCGTGCGCGCGTAGCGGCGGACGAGGCCGTGCAGCGCGTCGGGCACCGGCTCGAGGAACGCCGCGGGCAGCCCGGGCTCGGGCAGCGCGCCGACGCCGTCGCGGTAGCGGCCCGCGTCGACGGTCGCGATCACGCGCTCCTCGCCGGCGATCCGCACGACGGTGGCGCGGCGCTCCCGCACGAGCACGGCGACGCCACCCGCGTCGGCGATCTCCGCCGGCGTCAGGTCGCCGACGCGGCGCAGGAGGTCCTCCAGCGCGTCGGGCGTGTCGGCGAAGCGCCGGCGCAGGTCGCTCTCGACCTGCGCGATCGCGTCGGCGTCGAGCAGGTCGCGCAGGTCCTCCTGCCCGAGCAGCTCGCGCAGCAGGTCGCGGTCGAGCGAGAGCGCCTGGGCGCGCAGCTCGGCGGGCGGCGCGTCGCCCTCGTACATGTACTGCGCGACGTAGTCGAAGAGGAGCGACGCGGCGAACGGCGAGCCGGTCGGCGTCTCGACCTCGACGAGCTCGAGCGAGCGGTCGGCGATGCCGCCGAGCAGCTCGCGCAGACGCGCCACGTCGAACACGTCCTGGAGGCATTCTCGGTACGTCTCGAGCACGATCGGGAAGGCGCCGTAGCGGGTGGCCACGCCCTGCAGCGCCTGCGCCTTGAGCCGCTGCTGCCAGAGCGGCGTGCGCTGGCCGGGGCGGCGGCGCGGGATCAGGAGCGCGCGCGCCGCGTTCTCGCGGAAGCGCGCGGCGAACAATGCGCTGCCGGCGAGCTCGCCGACCACGACGTCCTCCACCTCGTCGGGGTCGAGGACCACGACGTCCGCCGGCGGCGGGTCGTCGGAGTCGGGCAGGTGGACGATGATGCCGTCGTCGGACCACAGCGCCTGCGCGTCGATGCCGTGCTCCGTGCGCAGACGCGCGCCGATCGCCAGCGCCCACGGCGCGTGGACGCGCGCGCCAAAGGGCGTGAGCACGCACAGGCGCCAGTCGCCGATCTCGTCGCGGAAGCGCTCGACCACGATCGTGCGGTCCGTCGGCAGCGCCCCCGTGGCCTCGCGCTGCTCGCGCAGGTAGGCGAGCAGGTTGTCGGCGGCGCGCTCGTCGAGGCGGTGCTTGGTCATCAGCCGGCGCCGCGCCGCGTCGGCGCGCATGCCGCCGAGCTCGCGGGTGAAGGCGCCGAGCGCGCGGCCGAGCTCGATCGTGCGACCGGCGCCCTCGCCGCGCCAGAACGGGATCTGCCCGGGCCGGCCGGGGGCGGGGGAGACGAGCACGCGGTCGCGCGTGATGCGCTCGATGCGCCAGCTCGAGGCGCCGAGCTGGAAGACCTGCCCGGCGCGCGCCTCGTAGACCATCTCCTCGTCGAGCTCGCCGACGCGGCCGCCGCCGTCGGCCAGGTGCACGCCGTAGAGCCCGCGGTCGGGGATCGTGCCCGCGTTGGCGACGGCCAGGGAGCGCGTGCCGTCGCGGCCGTGCAGCACGTCGCCGATGCGGTCCCACGTGATGCGGGGCCGCAGCTCCGCGAACTCGTCCGACGGGTAGCGGCCGGAGAGCATGTCGAGCACGCCCTCGAGCTGCGCCCGCGGGAGGTCGCGGTACGGCGCGGCGCGGCGCACCAGCGCCTCGAGCTCCGTCACCGTCCAGTCCTCGGCCGAGCACATCGACACGATCTGCTGGGCGAGCACGTCGAGCGGGTTCTGCGGGATGCGGATGTCCTCGACGGCGCCCTCGTACATGCGCTTGACGACGACGGCGCTCTCGACGAGGTCGCCGCGGTGCTTGGGGAAGATGCGGCCGCGGCTGACCGCGTCGACCGAGTGGCCGGCGCGTCCGATCCGCTGCAGGCCGCGGGCCACGCTGCGCGGCGACTCGACCTGGATGACGAGGTCGATCGAGCCCATGTCGATGCCGAGCTCGAGCGACGAGGTCGCGACGAGGCACGGCAGCTGGCCGCTCTTGAGCAGCTCCTCGACCTCCTGCCGGGTCTCGCGCGCCAGCGACCCGTGGTGCGCGCGGGCGATCTCCCGCTCGGCCAGCTCGTTCAGCCGCAGCGCGAGGCGCTCGGCGAGGCGGCGGTAGTTCACGAAGATCAGCGTCGTGGTGTGGGCCTCGATCAGCTCGAGCAGCTGCGGGTAGATCGCCGGCCACACCGAGGTGCCGCCGGCGTCGCCCGCGCCGGCGACGGGCTCCGGCAGCGGCACGTCCTCGTCGGGGCGCGCCATGTCGGCCAGCGGAACGACGACGTCGACGTCGATCGCGCGGCGCATGCCCGCGTCGACGATGGTGCACGGCCGGTCGCCGGCGGCGAAGCGCGCCACCTCGTCGAGCGGCGAGACGGTCGCCGACAGCGCGATGCGCTGCACCGGCCGGCCGGCGAGGTGCTCGAGGCGCTCGAGCGAGAGCGCGAGGTGGCTGCCGCGCTTCGTGCCCGCCACCGCGTGCACCTCGTCGACGATCACCGTCTCGACGGTCCGCAGCGCCTCCCGGCGTGTGGGCGAGGTGAGCAGGAGGAAGAGGCTCTCGGGCGGGGTGATGAGGATGTCCGGCGGGGTGCGGGCCTGCCGCGCGCGCTCCTTCTCGGGCGTGTCGCCGGTGCGCACGCCGACGTCGATCTCGGGCAGCGGCAGCCCGAGTCGGTCGGCGGTGGCGCGCAGGCCGGCCAGCGGCCCGCGCAGGTTGCGCTCGATGTCGTAGTTGAGCGCCTTCAGCGGCGAGATGTAGAGGACCCGCGTGCCCTTCTCCGCGGCGGGCCCGGCGGCGAGCCGGTCGAGCGCCACGAGGAACGCGGCGAGCGTCTTGCCCGACCCGGTCGGCGCGCACAGGAGCACGTCGCCGCCCGCCGCGATCGCCGGCCAGCCCTGCTCCTGCGCGGGCGTGGGGCCGGCGGGGAAGGTCTCGCGCAGCCAGGTCGCGGCCAGCGGCGAGAGCGCCTGGTCGAGCGATGCGGTGGCGAGGGTCGGCGGCATGGCGGGTCGACGGGGCGGCCCGCGACGGCGCCGCCCGTGGGGGACAAGCCTAGGCGCAGTCCCCGTCGCCGAGGACGGGGCGGAGGGGTCGGACGCGGCTGCGGCCGCCGATGCCCGTCGGCACCGGCGGCCGGCTGCGCCTTACGACCAGGGGTACGGGCTGTTCGACACCGGGTGGAGATCACCGGTGGCGAAGCGCTCGTAGCGGAACGGGTGGAGGAGCGAGGAGTGATCGCCGAGGACCACGTTCGCGACCTCCTTGCCGACGCCGATCATCTTGTACCCGTGGTTCGAGTCCGCGATGACGTAGACGTTGGGGAGCATGTAGTCGAACACCGGGAAGTTGTCGACGGTGAACGAGCCGACGCCGCCGGAGCGGGCGTCCTTGTAGTTCGCGCGGCAGCCGGCGAACCGCTCCATGCAGTGCGAGAGGCTCGCGCACCACATGTCGGGGAACGACGGGTCGACGCTCGAGGTGGGGTACGGATCGAGCTCGAAGTCCGTGTCGAGCGCGATCGGGGCGGCGCCGCCCTGGATGCCGTGGCGGTCGCGCTTGAAGTAGTTGCCCCAAAGCTCGTCGGTCACGAGGCGGCCGTCGTCCGTGTAGAGCGGCGCGTCGGAGTCGACGTGGAGGACCGGCGGCATCTTGCCGTCGGCCGTCGCGTGCGACAGCGGGTCCACGGCGATCTCGCCCTCCTGCAGGTACCAGAACGTCCACATGTTCTGGTCCTTGTGGACGTCGCCCGACGGCGTGCGCACGTCGAGCTTGTCCGGCAGGCCGAGCATCTCCCACACGCGCGGGACCCACGGGCCGACGCCGATGATGACCTGCTCGCACTCGATCGGGCCGCTGGAGGTCTCGACCTTCGTGACGGCGCCGGAGGCGTCGGTCTCGAAGCCGTTGACCTTGACGCCCTCGATGATCGTGACGCCCTCGGCCTTCGCCTTGCCGGCGAGGCCCTGCATCGATTCGACGTTGAAGGCGAAGCCGCCCTTGTGCTCATGCAGGGCGACCTTCAGGCCCGGCGCGCGCCAGTCGGGGAACATCTTGAGCATGTGCTCGCGGACGTTGTCCTCGCCGGTGATCAGCGTGGAGGGGTAGCCGATCTTCTCGTGGCGCCCGGCGACCTCGGTGAGGTCCGAGACCTGGCCCTCGGGTCCGAGCGCGATGTAGCCGACCTCGTGGTAGTGGTACGTCTCGGGATCGGACTCCCAGACCTCCACGTTCGCGGCCATCAGCTCGGCCATCGCCGGCTGGTAGTAGTTGTTGCGGACGACGCCGCACGCGATGCCCGACGCGCCGGCGGCGACGCCGGACTTGTCGATGATCGTGATGTCGGCACCGGAGCCGACGCCGCGGGCCTTGAGCTCCTTGGCGAGGTGGTAGCCGGTCGACAGGCCGTGGATGCCTGCGCCGATGATCAGGTACTTGGTGGAGCTGGGGACGGACATGGTCTACGCCTCTCCCTGTGTTGGCGATACGGCAATACTGTTGCCGTAGGTGATGACCCGAGTGTAGCGGACGGATCACCGGAGGGGAAGGGCCGCCGCTCGCGTACCCTGCGCACGCGATGGACGACTGGATCCTGCTCGACCTCGACCCGCTCGCGGCCGCCCGCGCCGGCCTGCCCGAGCAGGTCGCCGTGCCCGCGCACCTCGACGCGTCGCAGGCCACGCCGGACGAGCTCGTGCGCTACGCGGAGCTGTTCGCGAGCGCAGAGCCCGACCATCCGCTCACGCCCGAGCTGCGACGGCTGGTCGCCAAGCAGCGCCCGCAGGAGCTGGCGCGGGCCGCGCTCGCCGACCGCCGCTGGGACGACGCGCTCGCGCAGGTCGACGCCGTGCTCGCGATCGACCCGCAGGACGCGCCGGCGCGTCTCAACCGCGCGGCGGCGCTGCGCGAGGCCGGCGATCCGCAAGCCGCGCTGGCCGAGCTCGACGCCGTCGCCCGGGTCTTCGCCGATGTCGCGCTCTTCCACCGCAACCGCGGACGCGTGCTCGAGGACCTCGGCGACGCGCCCCGTGCGATCGCGGCCTACCGCGAGGCGCTCGACCTCGTGCCGGGCGATCCCGCCGTGGTCGAGCGGCTGCGCGCGCTCGGCGCGCTCACGACGGTGAGCGGGCCGGACGGCCCGATCGAGGTCGACCGCGAGGCGCTCGCCGACCTCGTGCGCCGCGACCTCGCGCTGCACGACGACGACCACGGCCACCTGTCGACGGCGGCGCGCTCGCTGCTCGCCGAGGGCCAGCCGGATCTCGCGGCCACGGCTGCGGCGCTGGCGCTGGCCGAGCAGGACGACGACGAGGCGATGCGCCTCGTGCTGATCGAGGCCCTGCTCGCGGCCGAGCGCCCGGCCGAGGCGCTGGAGGCGGCCGATCGCCACCTCGAGGCCGTGCCCGCGTCGGCCAGCGGGCACGAGCAGCGCGCGGTCGCGCTGGCCCGGGTGGGGCGCGACGACGAGGCGCGCGCCGCCGCCCGGCGTGCGCTCGAGCTCGACCCGGCCGCCCCGCTGGCGGGTCGCATCGCCGCCGGCGACGTCGTCTGAGCGCCGTCCGGCGGGCGACGGGTGGTACATTCAGGCACACGTGGCAGCACCTGCTGATCCGACCTCCAGCCGCTCCGGCTCAATGACCGGCTCACACCCCGCGAGGGCGGCATGTCGACGCTGACCGCGATCGAGATCGCGGTGATCGTCGTGATCATCGCCTGGAACGCGTTCTTCGTGTCCGCCGAGTTCGCCTTCGTCGCCGTGCGCCGCACGCGCATCGACGAGCTCGTGGAGGAGGGGTCCGGCGCGGCCAAGCGGGTCCGTCGGCTGATCGACGACCCCGCGCGCTTCATCTCGGCCTTCCAGGTCGCGATCACGCTCTCCTCGCTGGCCCTCGGCGCCGTCGGCGAGCCCGCCGTCTCGCGCGTGTTCGAGGAGGCGCTCGGCCAGGGCGGCGTGCTCGGCGAGGGCGCCGTGGTCGTGGTCAGCGTGATCCTCGCCTTCGCGATCATCACGTCGCTGCACGTCGTGCTCGGCGAGATCGTCCCGAAGACGCTCACGCTGTCGCGCGCCGAGGCGGTCGCGCTGCGCGTGGCGCTGCCCGTCCAGGTCTTCATGTGGGTGTTCTGGCCGTTCATCTGGGTGCTGCGCGGCCTCAGCGAGGCGCTGATCCGGCTGATGGGACTCGAGACGCCGTCCGAGATGCGCCTCGTCCACTCGGAGGAGGAGCTGAAGATGCTGATCTCGGCCTCGCACGAGGAGGGCGTCCTCGAGGAGTCCGAGGAGCAGCTGCTGCACAAGGTCTTCGACTTCGCCGAGACCGAGGTGAAGCAGGTGATGGTGCCGCGGCCCGACGTCGTCGGCATGCCGGCCGAGCTGGCGCCGAGCGAGGCGATCGCGCGCGCCCTCGATGCCCCCTACACGCGCTACCCCGTGTACCGCGAGACGCTCGACGACCTCGTCGGCGTGGTGCACATCCGCAACCTCTTCGCCGAGCACGTCGGCGACGGCGCCGACACCACGGTCGGCGCGTGCGCGCGGCCGGTGCCGATCGTGCCCGAGACCAAGAAGCTCGACGAGCTCCTCGCCGACTTCCGGCGCACGAAGACGCACATGGCGATCGTCGTGGACGAGTACGGCTCCACGAGCGGCATCGTCACGCTCGAGGACCTGCTGGAGGAGATCGTCGGCGAGATCAACGACGAGTTCGACCTGCCCGACCGCGAGGTCGTCCGGCTCGCGCCCGACCGGGTGCGGCTCGAGGCGTCCTACGGCATCGAGGACTTCAACGAGCGCTTCGACGGCGGCCTGCCCGATGAGGACTACACCTCGGTCGGCGGCTTCCTGTTCGGCGAGCTCGGGCGCCCCGCCCGTCCCGGCGACGTCATCTCGCACAACGGCTTCCGCTTCACGGTGCGGGAGGTCGACGGCGCGCGCATCCGCGTCGTGGACGTCGAGCTCAGGCCGCACGCGGAGCCCGCGGCGTCCGCCGACGGCGACGCCTAGCCCCGGCCGCCGGCTGACGGCGCGTGAATCATCTGACGGGTGTGAGTCATATCGTGGTACAACTCGACCAGCGTGTTGACCCGCACCATGCCGGTGTGGGATAACTCACGGAATCTCCGCTCCCGCGGAGAGGCACGGAGACATGAGGAGGGACCTCATAAGACGGATTTCAAGAGCCTGGATCCGCTTCGCAATGAAGCGAATCCGTCGCAGCTCGATCTGGTCGAGTCGTTCGCCCAGGGGAAGATCAACCGCCGCCACTTCATCCAGCGCGGCACGGTTCTCGGTCTGTCCCTTGCGTCGATCAGCGCGATCATCGCCGCG
>JBPCSR010000036.1:0-3514 GCA_051006935.1 Gaiellales bacterium | reverse complement strand
CCGCCCCACCCCTCGCTGCGCCGCCCCGGCGCCGCGCGGCGCTAGCCGTAGGGGCCGCGGTTGCAGACCGCGGCGGCACCCCAGCGCGCCGCGATCTCGACCGCGTCGTGCATCTCGAGCCCGCACCCGAGCGCATGCGTGAGTCCGGCCGCGAACGTGTCGCCCGCGCCGTAGGTATCGGCCTTCTCGCCCGGCAGCGGCTGTCGGTCCCACAGGCCTGAGTCGTCGCGGGACATCCAGCGCCCGCCTCGCTCGCCGTCGGTCAGCACGATCGCGTTGGCGTTCACGCCGAGGATGCGGAAGTCGATCTGCTCGCCGCGGTCGGACAGCGACCCGATCACGACGTCGGCGCGCACGCCGCTCTCGAGCAGCGCCGCCATCTGGCGGGCCGAGCACACCAGGATCGGCGCGCGGCGCGCCTCGACGAGCGCGGACGGCTCGCCGCAGGTCGCGTAGACCGCGGCGCAGGCCTCGATGTCGGACCAGCCGAGATCGTCATCGGCCCGCGGATACGCGTTCGGCTGCGACACGATGATCGTGCGGTCGCCGCCCTCGTCGAGGATCGTCATGGCGCGCGCCTGCCGCCCGCCGCGCACGCCGACGCGGAGCTCGACGCCCTCCTCCGCCATCCGCGCGCGGGTGGCTGCGCCTTCGGTGTCGCCTGCGAGCGCGGTGTAGAAGAGGACATCGGCGCCAGCGCGCGCAAGCGCGATCGCGACGACCGCGCCACCGCCGGCCGGCTCCTCGAACGGGTCGGACAGGTGCACGATCTCCCCCGCGCTCGGCGGGGTCGGCGCGGAGCCGAACAGGACCCACTCGACGTGCCCGACGACGCCGATGCGTGGGCGGGCGGCGCTCATCGCCGCCTAGCGGGCGAGGCCGGCGTCGCGCACCGCTGCGTGCAGGCGGTCGACGTGGTCGTCCCACGCCACGCCCGGCTCCCAGTTGGGCACCTCGTGGCCGCCCTCGCTGAGCGTATCGACGAGCTGCGCGATGAGCTGCTCCTCGAAGACCTTGCCGGCCAGCGCGATCGCCTCATCGCGCGTGGGCGCGGAAACCTCGATCGGCTCGCGCAGCGCCGTCCCCGCCGGCCGCACGAGCGCCGTCCAACCGGACGGGCGATCGGGCTGCAGGAGCACGACGAAGCCGTAGCGGCGAGCGCGTGCCTTCAGCCGGTTGGCGGGGTTCGCGATGTTCACGCGCAGAACCCTAACGCACGCCGACACGCGCGCGATCGCCTTCGAGCGCGCGGTCGAGGTAGAGGGCCGCGGAGATCAGCGAGAGGTGGGTGAACGCCTGCGGGAAGTTGCCGAGCGCCTCGCCGGACGGCCCGATCTCCTCGGAGTAGAGCCCGAGGTGGTTGGCGTACGTGTGCATCTTCTCGAAGGCCAGCCGGGCCTCCTCGAGGTTGCCCGACCGCGCGAGCGCTTCGACCCACCAGAACGAGCAGATCGAGAACGTCCCCTCCTCCCCGCTCAGGCCGTCACTCGCGGCGAGCGCCGGGTTGTAGCGGTATACGAGCGAATCGGTCACGAGCTCCTCGCGGATGGCGTTGATCGTCGACACCATCAGCGGGTCGTTCGGGGCCACGAAGTGCCCCATCACCATCATCAGCGTCGAGGCGTCGAGCACGTCGCCGTCGAGCACCTGGACGAAGGCCTGCCGATCCTTCGAATAGCCGCGCTGCATGATCTGCTCGAAGATCGCGTCGCGCGTCTCGCGCCAGGCGATGCGCGGGCACGGAAAGCCGCGGGTCTGCGCGATGCGCAGCGCACGGTCGAAGGCGATCCAGCTCATCAGCCTCGAGTAGGTGAAGTGCTGCTGGCCGCCGCGCACCTCCCAGATGCCCTCGTCCTTCGAGTCCCAGTGCTCCATCAGCCAGTCGAGCAGCTCGACGACGACCTTCCAGAGCTCGTAGTCGATCGGCTCGCCGCGCTTGTCGTAGAGGTAGATGCTGTTGATGAGCTCGCCGTAGATGTCGAGCTGGAGCTGGCCGGCGGCGCCGTTGCCCACGCGCACCGGGCTCGACTTGCGGTAGCCCTCGAGGTTGTCGAGCTCGTACTCGTCGAGCGAATGGCGCCCGTCGATGCCGTACATGATCTGCAGCGGTCCGGCGTTCGACGAGTGCTGCTCGAGGGCGCGCGCCTTGAGGAAGCCCATGAAGTCGCGCGCCTCCTCGGTGAAGCCGAGCTTGAGGAAGGCGTAAAGCGTGAACGACGCATCGCGGATCCACGTGTAGCGGTAGTCCCAGTTGCGCTCGCCGCCGATCCCCTCCGGCAGCGACGTCGTGGGCGCCGCCACGATCGCGCCCGTGGGTCGGTAGCAGAGCAGCTTGAGCACGAGCGCGGAGCGACGCACGGTCTCGCGCCAGCGACCGCGGTACGAGCACTGGTTGAGCCAACGGCGCCAGAAGTCGACGGTGTCGGCGAACAGGTGCTGGCAGACCTCGTCGGGAAACGGTCGCGCCGAGTGACCGTCATCGGGGATGCGCTCGAGCACGAACGTGCGCGTGTCGCCCGGCTCGAGCGTGAAGAACGCATGCACGCCGCCCTCGTCCTCCGAGAGGTCGACCGGCGAGTCGAGGGCCATGCGCAGCGCATCGGTCTCGAAGACGGCGCCGTGCGCGTCGATGTGCAGCGTGTGCTCGGCGCGCCCGTAGTCGAAACGCGGCGTGCAGTCGAGCTGGAAGTGCATGTGCCCGCGCACGCACTGGACCATGCGGACGATGCGGTGGCGGTCCTCATCGGCCGAGCCGATCGGCATGAAGTCGATCACCTCGCCGACGCCCTGGTCGGAGAGGAAGCGCGTGATCAGGACGTTGGTGTCCGGCAGGTACAGCTGCTTGGTGCGGACGTCCTCGTCGACGGGGCTGATCTTGAACGCGCCGCCCTTCTCGGCGTCGAGGATGGCACCGAAGACGCTGGGCGAGTCGAAGCGCGGGCAGCAGTACCAGTCGATCGTGCCGTCCTGCGCGACGAGGGCGACGGAGTGCAGGTCGCCGATGATCCCATGGTCTTCGATCGGCGCGTAGTGCACCACGTGCCTCCTTCCTCGCGGCGAGGGGAGTGTAGGGCGAGCGCTAGGCGGAGTGCGTCTCGAGGTTGAGCGTCGACGCGAGGCGGTCCTTCGGCATCATGCCGACGGCCCGCTCGACGAGCTCCCCGTCCTTGAAGAGCGCGATCATCGGGATCGACATCACGCCGAACTGCCCGGCGAGACCCGGCTCGGCGTCGACGTCGACCTTGCCGACCTTGATGCGGCCGGCGTAGTCGCCCGCGAGCTCGTCGATGATCGGGCCGAGCGCCTTGCACGGGCCGCACCACTCGGCCCAGAAGTCGACGAGGACCGGGACGTCGGACTCGACGACCTCGCCCTGCCAGTTGGCGCTGTTGATCTCGACTGCGTTGCTCATGGGGTGCTCCTTGGGAACCGGTGCGGCTGCTCGCCCGAAGTATGCCGGGCGCGGGGGGGCCAGGGGCCGGGGGTGGGAGCCAGCCGCCCCCCCCGGCCCCCC
>JBPCSR010000035.1:0-6634 GCA_051006935.1 Gaiellales bacterium | reverse complement strand
CGCGGCCGACGTGCAGCGGCGGGTCGTCGTCGACCTTGACCTAGAAGGAGAAGCGCAGCGCGGGGTCGGGCAGCGCCATCCGCTACCAGCGGTCCCAGCGGATCAGGTGCGAGATGTCGCCGCGCGGCGCGGGCTTGAAGCCCTCGCCCGTGTAGTACGCGGTCGGGATCAGCGCCGTCTGCGTGATCTCGTCGTACGGGATTCCGAGGATCTCGGCGCACTCGCGCTCGTAGCTGAGGTGCAGCGTCGTCCAGCACGTCCCGAGCCCGCGGGCGCGCGCCGCCAGGCAGTAACTCCAGCCGGCCTGCACGATCGAGCCCCAGCCGGCCGCCTGGCCCTCGCTCGGACGCCGGTCGAGGCGCCCGTCCACGCACGGGATCACCATCGCCGGCACCTCGTGCATGCGGTCGGCGAGGTAGCGCGCCGACGTCGCCATGCGCTCCGTCTGCGGGTCGAGGTCGCCGCCCGCCGCGTCGTAGCGGGCGCCCGCGTACGCGTCGTACGACTTGAGGTACCACGCGGCGAGCGCGGCCTTCTGCTCGGCGTCGGTCACGACGACGAACGTCCACGGCTGCGAGTTCGACGCCGTCGGCGCCTGCAGCGCGAGCGCGATGCACTCCTCGATCAGCTCGCGTGGCACGGGGCGGTCGAAGTCGAGCCGCTTGCGCACGGCGCGCGTGGTGGAGAGGAGCTGGTCGGGCGTGAGCTGCTGCATGCCGGAACGGTAGCCCGGCTACGCGTCCTGCGCGGCCGCGAAGCGCGCGCGGCCCTCGGCGATCAGCTGCTCGGCGACCTCGCGGTCCTCCCACTCGCCGATCGTCACCGACTTGTGCTCCTCGAGGTCCTTGTAGACCGAGAAGAAGTGGGCGATCTCCTCGAGCAGGTTCGGGTTGATGTCCGCGAGGTGCTCGTTGTGGCTCCACGACGGATCGTCGTGCGGGATCATCAGGAACTTCGGGTCGTCGCCCGCCTCGTCGTGCATGTGCAGCACGCCGACCGGATCGCACGGGATCAGGCAGCCGGGGAACGTCGGCTCGGTCAGCAGCACGAGCACGTCGAGCGGGTCGCCATCCTCGCCGAGGGTGTCGAGCAGGAAGCCGTAGTCCGTCGGGTAGTGCGTGCTGCCGCGCAGCGTGCGGTCGAGCACCACGCGGCCGTACGTCTCGTCGTACTCGTACTTGTTGCGGCTCCCCTTGGGGATCTCGATGTACGCGACGGGGATGGTCTTCGGCGTGTGCTTCACAGGCGGATCCTGTCACACGGCTGCCGGCCGCGCAGCGTCAGAGCCGTACGCGGATGCCGAGCGTGCGGCACACGGCGTAGGTGAGCGGCGCGCGGTTGAGCGTGTAGAAGTGCACGTGGCCGAGGCCGTGGGCGGCGAGGTCGGCGCACTGCTCGGCCGCGATCGACGCGGCGACGAGATCGCGCGTCGTGGGGTCGTCGTCGAGGCCCTCGAACAGCTCGTCGAGCCAGGCCGGGATCGTCGCGCCGACCTTCGTCGCGAACGAGCGCGTCTGCGTGACGTTCGGCACCGGCAGGATGCCCGGCACGATCTCGAGCCCGATGCCCGCGGCGCGCGCCTTCTCCACGTACCGCAGGAGCACGTCGTTCTCGAGGCAGAACTGGGTGATCGCCTGCGTGGCGCCCGCGGCCTCCTTGCGCTTGAGGTTCTCGATCTCCACGTCGAGGTCGAAGCCCGATTCCGGATGCCCCTCCGGGAACGCGGCGACGGCGACGTGGTCGATGCCGACGTCGCGCAGCTCCGCGACGAGGTCGGCGGCGTGGCCGATCTCGCCGGTCGGCTCCTCGCCGGCGGGCGGGTCGCCGCGCAGCGCGAGGATGCGGTCGACGCCCGCCGCGCGGTAGCGCTCGGCCAGCGCGCGCACCTCGGCGCGGCTGTGGCCGACGCACGTGAGGTGCGCGGCGACGGACAGGCCGCGCCGGCGCAGCGCGACGACGGTGTCGAACGTCTCGTCGCGCGTGGTGCCGCCCGCGCCGTACGTGACGCTCACGAAGGTGGGACGGAGCGGGATCAGGCGGTCGACCGTCTCCTCGAGGCCCGCGCGCAGCTCGGGCGTGCGCGGCGGGAAGAACTCGAACGACGCGGTCAGCGGCGCCCGGGCGCGGTTGAGGCGCTCGACGGGAGCGTGGCGGCGCTGGGCGAGGGGGATCGGGGTGTCGTGGCTCATCGGGGCATCCGCCTCATCGATAATGCGGTGGAGAATAGCATTATTGGTCCGCGGTGTGCGGCCCCTGCCGTCGCGCAGGCCGTTGGTAGCATCGGACGGTGACCGCCAAACGCGCCATCCTCGCGTGCCTCGGCGTGGTCGCGCTCGCGCTCCTGCTCGTCTCGATCGCGCATCGCGTCGGCGATCAGCGGCGTCAGGACGGCCTCGACGCCTTCTACGCGACGCCGGCGGGGATGGCGGCCGCGGCGCCCGGCACGGTCTTCCGCATCGAGCCGCTGCCCGCCGCCGACGTGCCCGGTGCGCGCGCCTATCGGCTGCTCTACCGCAGCCGCCACGCCGACGGGACGCCGTCCGTCGCGGGCGCGATCGCGATCATCCCGACCGCGCCGGCGCCGGCGGGCGGACGTCCGGTGCTGGCGTGGGCGCACGGCACGATCGGGCTCGGCCGCGGCTGTGCGCCGTCGCGCCGCGCGGATCCGCTGAAGGCGACCCCGTGGATGGCCGACGCGGTGGCCAACGGCTTCGCGGTGATCGCGACCGACTACTCCGGGCTCGGCACCGCCGGCCCGAACGGGTACCTCGTCGGGCGCTCCGAGGCCCACGACGTGCTCGATGCCGTGCGCGCGCTCGACCACGTGCCGGGCGCCGACGCGAGCCGCCGCTGGACGCTGATCGGCCACTCGCAGGGCGGCCACGCGGCGCTCTGGACGGCGGCGCTCGCGCCGACGGAGCTGCCCGACCGCCCGCTGCTCGGCGTCGCGGTGGGGGCGCCCGCCGTGAACCTCGGCGCCATCGTCGACCGCCAGTGGCGGAGCGGCATCGGCTGGGGCGTCGGCGCCGACATCGACCGGTCGTGGTCGCAGGCGTACCCGGGGGCCGACGTCGGAGGCGTCGTGTCGTCGCTCGGCGGCGTGTGGGCAGGGCCCGTCGCCGACGCCTGCCTCGGCGAGGGCGTCCCCGTGCCGCCGCTGCTCGGGTTCGCGGCTGCGGGCCTGGGGCTGCCGTTCTTCACGGAGAACCCGAACCGCGATCCCGCGCTCGCCGCGATCGCACGCGCCGAGACCCCGCGCCCGCTGCCCGGCGGTCTCCCCGTCCTGCTCGCGCAGGGCACGGCCGATGCCGTGATCCCGCCCGAGACGAACGCGCAGACGCAGCGCGACTGGTGCGCGGCGGGGTCGGACCTCACCGTCGACTGGCTCGGCGGCGTCGGCCACGTCGCCGCCGGTCCGATCATCGGCACGCTCGGCGTGCCCTGGCTGCGCGCGCTCTACGACGGCCCGACACCGCGGCCGCACTGCGCCTTCGTGCCGCCCGTGCCCGTCGGCGGCTCGCGTGTGGTCGATGCCTACGAGATGGGCGCGTAGCCGCTCACCGCGGCGGCTGCTGCCGCCGGATCACGGACGCGAGCCACGTGCTGTAGGTGCGCGCGCCGGCTGCGTTGAGGTGGAAGGCGTCCTGGTAGCCGTTCGACGCGTTCAGCGCCTGCACGACCGCGGCCGGCGGGTACAGGAGCGGAATGCCGAAGCGCCGTGCGAAGCGGGCGCGGGCGGCGTCCGACTGGGCCGGCTCGAGATAGCCGGGCATCTCGACCGCGACGATCGGCACGTGGCGCGTCCGCGCGAAGGCGATCATCAGCCGCAGGTAGTGCGCCTGCGCGTCCTGGTTGATGTCGTCGAGCGCGTCGGGCGCGGGGGCGATGTCACGGGCTGTGGCGTCCGCGCCGTAGCGCGCCGCCGCCTGCCGGGCCACGCGGCGCAGCTGCCGGCGCTCGCCCGGCGTCTGGCGAGCCGAGTCGGCGAGCAGGCACCAGGTCGTCGATCGCGGTGCGTCGACCCATTCGGGCAGGGTGCGCCGCTGCGAGGCCTTGCCGGTCAGCAGCGCCTCGATCGCAGCGTCCACGCGGTACTCGGCGAAGCCGAGCAGGTCGCGCAGCCGGCCGTAGGCGGGCTCGCGTGGCTTGGCGTCCCAGTTGGCCGTCAGCGCGGCGAAGTCGGCGTTGGCGGCGAAGCCCGGGTACGCCTGGTAGTAGAGCGGCGCGTCCTGCCAGAAGGCCGTCGGCAGCGGCGAGTACTCGAACACGATCGGGCCGCGCACCGTGCGCGCGCGATCGGCGTCGAGCAGCATCTGGTACAGCTGCTCCGGGCCGCGGTTGCCGCGCGCGACGTTGATCACGGCCGCCGGCTCGCCGTCGACCGCCAGCTCGCGGGCGAGGACGCCGGGATCGATGCCGTGCTGCGCCCGCGACGTGCCGAGGACGATCGCGCGGACGGGCGTGGCGTGGCCGTAGATCGCGTCGTACTGGCAGGGCATCACCGCGTAGCGCGCCTCCGGCGTGCCCGTCCACCAGATCAGCATGCCGAGCAGCGCGAGCGCGATGGCCGCGGCGGCGCCGAAGCCGAGGTGCACGGCGCGGTGGCAGGCGGGCGGCGGGGAGGCGGGGTCGGCGGCCATCGCTCAGTAGCGGGCGTAGATCGGCGTGGTCGAGACGAGCGGGAAGGCGAGGAGCAGCGCGATCCACGCGATCACGCCGATCGCGATCTGGATCCACAGCGCGTTCGCCTCGGCGAAGGCGCGCAGGCGCGCGAACGCGGTCGGCGTCGCCTCGGCGGCGGGATCGTGCACGTCGTCCATCCGCCCAGTATCCCCGCTCATCGGCCCACCAGCGCCTCGACGAAGGCCTGCGTCCGCTCGAGCGTGGGCAGGTTGGCGATCGCCGACACGAACGCGACGAACAGGAGCGTCACCGCCATGCCGCCGAGCTGGCGCATGAGCGGCGGCAGGCGCCGGTGCTCGCGGCCGCGACGGCGCTGGCGTAGCCAGAGCGTGGCGCCCAGCGCGCTCCCGTGCGCGAGGCCCCAGAACAGGTAGCCGAACGACAGCTCGTGCCACATGCCGATCAGCGTGAAGGTGACGACCAGCGAGGCGACCGGCCGCCCGGTCGAGCGCAGCATCGGCTTGAACATGTAGCGCGTGATGAACCCGGACAGCGAGAGGTTCCAGCGCTGCCAGAAGTCCTGGATCGACGTGCTCAGCAGCGGGTAGTGGAAGTTCTCCGTGAGTCGCAGGTTGAACATCAGGCCGGCGCCGATCGCCATGTCGGTGAAGCCGGAGAAGTTGAGGTACAGGAACAGGAAGCTGAGGACCATGTAGGCCAGGCTGCGGCCCGGCGTCGTGAACGCGTGGGTCTGCGTGAAGAGCAGCGTGGGAAGTCCGAGCCGGGCGGGCAGGTCCTCGGTGATCCAGCCGGTGACGAGGTAGACCTTCGCGCCGCCCATGCCGATGCGCGCAAGCCCGAGCAGCCAGCGGCGCACGTCGGGCGGGGCGCCGATGGCGGCGTGGTCGAAGCGCGCGGCGCCGTCGATCGGCCCGATCGGGAAGGCCGGGTAGAACAGCACGCAGGTGGCCATGTCGCGCAGCCGCAGGTCGCCGAGCCGCAGGCCCTCCTTGATCGAGACGTACAGCTTGAAGGCGTAGAACGAGAGCCCGAGCGTGGCGAGCGAGGTGACCATCGCGCTCTGCGGCGAACCCGTCGGGAACGGCAGGATGTCGCCCCAATTGCGGTGGAGCGCGACCTCGCTGACGGCGTTCACCACCAGTGGGAGGACGACGAGCCACGGGATCCAGCCGCGGGTCGGATGCCGGCGTGCCACGACGAAGACGCCGAACGCGAACAGCGTCACCAGGATCGCGATCGCGAGGGTGCGCGGGTTGTACGCGTAGATCGCGACGGCCGAGACGGCGAGGATGAGGCCGCGCCGCACGCCCGTGAAGCGGCTCGGCACCGCGTTGTAGACGAGGCTCGTGACGAGCGTGATCACGAGCAGGATCTGGAACGAGGCGAGCACCTCAGCGCCTCCGCCGCCGCGCGACCGGCGCCACCGTGCAACCGCGACGCGGGGCCCTCTGCATCTGGCGGATGGTACCGGGCGCCGTCGGCGCGCCTAGGTGACGCCGAGCAGGAGCGCGGCCTCGAGGCCGGCGCCGACCGTGAGCGCGACGAGGTGCGACTCCTCGTCGAGGACCTCGTGGATCGTGCGCGTCATGACGCCGCCGGCGAGCAGCGCGACGAGACCCGCGATCACGACCGGCGGCGCCGACCAGCCGAGCCCGAGCGCATAGCCCGCGGCGATCGCGGCGGCCAGTGCGAGCCCGCCCTGCGGCGAGTCGAGCTTGACGGTCAGCGCGTGCGCGTTGAGCGCGATGTGCAGGCCGATCGCCAGCGTGAACAGCAGCACCGATCCGATCTCCGTGTTGTCGCGCACCGCCAGCAGGTAGCCGACGATCAGCGCCGACAGCGCGGGCTGCACGACGCGCACGCGCGGGTGCGGGTGGAGCCCGTGCAGTCCGTGCTCGGCGGCGCGCAGGAGCAGGGTGCCGATGATCCCGACGAGCACGAGCAGATAGGCGTGGAGCTCGGCGTAGGGCAGCCGCCCCTCCGTGGAGCG